>JBDNCR010000240.1:0-3906 GCA_046719555.1 Verrucomicrobiia bacterium
GCCCTACAGGGAGGGTGAGGCATGGGATGGCGCATGAGGAGATGCGCCCTACAGGTTTGGGTTGTGGGGTTAGGTTGATGTAGGTCGGATGTCCTCATCCGACGGGTGGGAGATGAGATGGCGCATGGGGACATGCGGCCGACAGGAGGAGGTTGTTTGTGGGTGGATGAAGGTGGCGCTTGGGGACACACGCCCTACAGGGGGTGGGTGTGGGCGAAGGCGAAACGGTCGCGACCGGTTAGGTCTTGCTTGATGGTGGCGTGGGCAAACCCGGCCTCGGTGAGGAGTTTGAGTACCGCCGGGCCTTGAGCGATGCCGATTTCAAGAGCAAGGTTGGAGGCGAGCTGGCGTGCCTGGGGAATGAGTTGGCGGATAAGGTCGAGGCCATCGGGACCACCTGCGAGGGCGAGGGTGGGTTCTTTGAGGAGTTCGGGTTGAAGGGCGGCCATTTCGTCCGTGGTAAGATAGGGCAGGTTGGCGACCACCCAGTCGACGGGTTGATCCATGGAGTTGAGAAGGTTGCCGGATTGAAAGGTGACCTGGGGAAGGTTGAGGCGGATCCGGTTGTGCTCGGCCAGAGCAAGGGCTTCGGGAGAGGTGTCGATGCCGATGATGTGGGCCAGGGGCCGGGCGCGACCCAGGGCGAGGGCGATGGCTCCGGAGCCGGTGCCGACGTCGATGATCCGGACGGGCCGATCGTTGGGGATCTGGAAAAGAAGGGTTTCGACGAGGAGTTCGGTTTCGGGCCGGGGGATGAGGGCAGCCGGGGAGACGGTCAGATGGCATCCGAAGAAGTCAACGGTGCCGATGAGGTGTTGGAGGGGGTCGCGAGCGGCTCGGCGTTTGACCAGAGGGCGGAGCCGGTCGCGTTCGACGGGACTGAGGGGGCGGTCGAACTGGAGGTAGAGCTGCAAGCGGGGCAGGTTGAGGGTGTGGGCAAGAAGGAGTTCGGCATCGAGTTTTGGGGTGGGGACGCCGTTTTTGCGGAGGTAGTCGGTGGTGGCGTTGAGGACCTCAAGCAGGGTCATGGGAGGCCTAGCGCTGAGCGGTTTCTCCGCGATGGGGACGGAGGAGGAGGAGTTTCCAGAACGGTTTTTGTTCGAGGAGGATTTCAGCATCGAGTTGGGCACCGAAGGGGATGGGGTACGGGGCGTCTTCGATGGTGGCGCGGATGTAGTAGGAGGCCGGGGGAAGGTTGTATTGGTCTTCAAGGGAGAGGTCGCGATCGCGGGCGACGCGGGTGACGCGGGCCCGGGCGAAGGGGGCGAGGCGGTCGGGGTTACTGCGGACCCGGAATCGGACCTCAAGGCCCGGGACGATCCGGTCGATGCGATCTTCATTGGCAAAGAGGCGGATGGTTTGGGCATCGCCACGAACGAGTTTCACCAAGGGGGAGCCGAGGGTGACCCGTTCGCCCTGGAGGATGCGGGCGGTGGAGAGGACACGGCCGTGGGCCGGAGAGGTGATGTCGAAGGGTTTGAGACCACCGGGATCGATGGCGACTTGTTCGGGGAGAATCCAGAGGCGGGCGACGACTTGGTTGGGTTGGACTTCGTCTCCGTCTTCGACGAGCATTTCGTGCAGGACGCCATTGGCCGGACTGAAGATGAGGGTGTAGTCGAGGGGACGGACTTCTCCGGTGGCGACGACGTATTCGTCCATGGGCCCGATGAGGCTGACGGCCAGAGCGAGGAGGAGGCCGAGGAGGGTGAAAAGGAGGATGCCTTTGAGCCAGAAGGGGGGGAGGGCCCGAGGGAGGTCATCGGCGGAGGTGAGATAGGCGGCGTCGGTGAGGGGGGAACGGGGCCGGGTCATGGGAGGGAGCTGGGGTGGGGTCGCCGGGTCGCTCCGGACATGGGGATCATGCCTTCGACTTGGGCTTCGTAGAGTTCGCGGTAGTGTCCGTTTTCCCGTCGGGCGAGTTCTTCGTGGGTGCCGATTTCGATGACGCGACCTTGGTGCAGGACGATGATTTGATCGGCTTGGTAGATGGTGGAGAGCCGGTGCGCGATGACGACGGAGGTGCGGCCGGCCATGAGGGCGTCGAAGGAGCGTTGGATGGCTTTTTCGGTTTCGCTATCAAGGGCGCTGGTGGCTTCGTCCAGGATGATGAGCTCCGGGTTTTTGAGGAAGACGCGGGCGATGGCGATGCGTTGGCGTTGACCGCCAGAGAGGCGGGCACCGCCGACGCCGACGATGGTGTCGAGGCCGTCGGGTTGGGTTTGGACGAATTCATCGATGTGCGCGAGGGCCAAGGCGGTCCAGATGCGTTCGTCGGTGATGTCCGTTCGGCCAAGGGTGAGGTTGGCGCGAAGGGTGTCGTTGAAGAGGACGGAGTCCTGGAGGACGATGCCGACATGGGACCGAAGTCGGCGAAGGTCCCATTCGCGAACGTCAATTCCGTCGATGAGCAGGCGTCCACTGTTGGGGAGGTAGAGGCCAGTGAGGAGATTGGCGAGGGTGGTTTTGCCCGAGCCGGATTGACCGACCAGCGCGGTCATGGAGCCGGGCCGAATGGTGAAGGAGACTTCACGGAGGACGGGATCGTTTTCGTGGTAGGCGAAGCTGAGTCGGTCGGCGACGATTTCGCCACGGAACGGTTCAGCGTAGCGGGGGTTAGCTTTGAGGAGGTAGGGTTCTTGTTCAACGTTCTGGAGTTCGACGACTTTCTCGGCACTAGCGGCACCGGTTTGGATGATTTGGCCGGTGTTGAAGAGGACGTTGATGGGGCCCCAGAGCATGGCTTGGTAACTGAAGAAGGCGAAGAATTCGCCGAAGGTGATGTTGCCGAGCAGGGCCATGTAACCGCCGACCAAGAGAAAGAGGTCGGCACCAAGGTTGCTGAGGAAGGCCATGAAGTAGTTCACGGAGTGGAAGGTGGTCCAGTGGACGATGCCTTCTTTGCGAAGGGCTTCGGAGCGGCCTTTGATCCGGTTGAGAAAGTAGGGTTCGGCGTTGAAGGTGCGGACCATCTTGATGCCGCCAAAAGCTTCGGAGGTGGTGGCGTTGAGAGCGGCCATGCGGTCGGATTCGCGCTTGTTGAACTCGAAGTTTTTGCGGTAGACGAAGTAGCTGATGGCGGCGGTGATGGGGAGGGTCAGGAGGATGATGAGGGTGAGGAAGGCGTTCATCCAGGCCATGAAGGCGATGATGATGACGATGAGAAAGATGGAGGAGACGATGTTTTTTAGCAGGCTAAAGAAGGCGCCGTCCATGGAGTTGATGTCGATGCCCAAGCGGGAGGCGATGCGGGCGGGTTCGGTGCTTTCAAAAAACTTTTGAACGGCTCCCATGACGCGCAGGGCGGTCTCGAGCCGGGTTTCGTAGAGGACGTTCCGGGTGATCTGGAGGATGTAGTAGCTTTGCCAGCCGTTGATGGCGGCAGCGAGGAACTTGAGGAAGATGCCGAGGGCGACGAGGGCGATCATCATCCAGATGGTGTTGGAGATGCCGAGCCAACCGGACACGGCAGCGGTTTCCGGCCCGGCGACATGGCGGAAGATGAGGTCGTCGATGATGATTTTGGCGATGTAGGGAGTCGGGGCGGTGATGAGGCCGAGGGCGAGGGAGAGGCCGACGATGACCACGACGAGTTTGGGGTAACGGAGGCCGAGCTCGAAGAGAACCCGAAAACCCGAAGGGGTTGCGGAAGAGTTCACAGGATGGGGGGAAGGCTAACCACGGGAGTGGCCTGGGGCAAGTTCAGGAGGGGGAGACTTTGGCGGGAGGGTGGGAAAGGAAGTGAGAAGGCTCTACCGGTGGAGGGGGTCGAACCCACACATGGTTGCCCATACCAGATTTTGAGTCTGGCGCGTCTGCCAATTCCGCCACACCGGCGTGAGATTGGAGAGTATCGCGGAAGGGAGGCGTTCCGCCAAGTATTTTTGCAACGTGGATGAGGTGCGG
>JBDNCR010000241.1:0-3893 GCA_046719555.1 Verrucomicrobiia bacterium
CTCCCTCTCCAACGCCCTGGTCCAAGCCGCCGGCCGCGAGTTAGACCGCTACAACCGAGGCCTCGTCGTTCTCGACACCGCGGTGACCCTCGGCCCCCTCCTCGGTCTCCTTGGCACCGTCATCGGCATGATCCAAGCCTTTGGCATCGTCGGAGGTGCCGACCTGGCCGGTCAGCAAACGGCCATCACTGGCGGTATCGCTGAATCCCTCATCGCCGTCACTTTCGGCCTCGGCGTTGCCATCGTCGCCATCGTCCCCCTCAACTATCTCTCTGCCCAACTCGAATCCACTCGCCGCCAACTCGAAGACGCCACCAACCACCTCGAACTGATCGTCGGCAAATTTCGGGCCACCCCTTCCCCCTAACCCCGTCTTCCCGCCATGCCCCAAATCCACTCTCCGCGCCAAGGTCGCAAACCCCGACTCGAAATCATCCCCTTCATCGACATCATGTTCTTCCTGCTGGCCACCTTCATGATGGTCTCCCTCTCCATGATTCACAACGCCGGCATCGACCTCAACCTCCCCCGCGCCTCCACCGCCGTCCCGCAGGACCTCCACCACGACACCCTCACCATCTCCGTCTCGGCTGACGGACAACTCTTTCGCGATCGCCAACCGGCCACCCTCGAGGAACTCCGCGACGAATTCAACCGACTCGCCGCCGGCCCGGGCGACCCCCCTCGCATTCTCCTGCAAGGCGACCGCCAAGCCCAATTCGGACTCGTCGTCGATGTCTTTGACGCCGCTCGCGCCAGCGGACTAACCCGTCTCATCCTCCGCACCGAAAAACCGTGACCCCCCCGCCCCCTCTGCCCATGTGGTGCTGTCAGGCCCTCTCCCTCCTGGGCCACGGCCTCCTCATCCTGCTCGGCGGGGCGCTCCTCGGCCAGGCGGCCCAATTCGGCATCGACCTCGGCACCCCAGAGCCTGGCTCCCCGGCTCCCGCCTTTCTCCAGGTCGAAGTCGAGGCTGAACCACCTCCTCCCGAACCCGAGCCTCAAACCCTCCTCCAACCGGAACCCATCCACCTCGACCCCGAGGAACCCGAACCCCTTCCGGAACCACCCCCAAAACCCGCCCCTCCGCCTCCCCTCCCTCCCCGCCCGGCGGCCCCTTCTGTCGCCCGCTCGCCAGCCACCTCCCCGCCAGGATCGCCTGGAACCGGTCCGGTTGGAGCCACCACCGTCTCCCGCGCTGACTACCTTCGAAACCCACCTCCTCCCTATCCCCCTGAAGCCAAACGTCTTCGTCAACAAGGCACCGTCACCCTCCTCGTTGACGTCACTCCAGACGGCCGTGCGGATCGGGTTACCCTCCGCTCCAGCTCCGGCTTTCCTCTCCTCGACCAAGCCGCTCAAGCCGCCGTCGCCCGCTGGCGTTTCCAACCCGCCACCATCGGCGGCATCCGGGTCGCCTCCCAAGTCATCGTTCCCATCCGCTTCGAACTCGATCCCGCCCGTTAAACCACCCGCACCGCCCCGCCCCGGGCATCAACCTCCGGAGCGCAACACCTCCGAGATGAGCCGATCGTAAGCCGCATCCTCCGTCAACACACCCTCCGCCGGGTAGGCCACCTTCTCAAGCGAACGGTCAATCCGTGCCGCCTTGCGCAACATCGGCAACGCATACTCCGGATCGAAGAGCTTGCCCGGTTGATAAGTCGCAATCCCCGCTTCCGCCCGCCGCCGATCCAACGCAATGCGGGTATTCTCCCACTCCCGACGCTCCTTCTCCCCCATCGCATAGGGCACCACATACTCCACCGACTTCTTCACCGACCCGCCCGCGGGCGATCCCCAAGCATAGACTGTTTCCGGGTTACTCGCCGTCAGTTGAATCGTATCCAACGCCGCCTCCAACGCACTACAATGATAGGTCAACGTATCCCGCTCCTCCAAATCAAAGCTCGTGCCATCCGGCCGCAACGAATTCCTCACAAAGACCCGAACACCCTTCCCAGCCGCATCCAGAAGATCCCGACGATCCAGCGCCAACCCCAGAAGCGCCAGGAACCGCAACCGTTTCGTATAACGATTGGTAAAACGCGTCACCTTCGCCGTCTCCGCCGCATGAAGATCTGCCATTCTCCCCAGCCACCGTTCCACTTCCTCCCGGTCCCCTGCCTCAAACGACTCCCGTAACCCCGTGAAGGCGACCACCAACGGCGTCAGTTTGTTCTCATTCACATCATTGCCGGTCGGAACATAGGTCTGCGCCCAAGCCAGAATGCTCCGTCGCGTGAACTCCGCAAACTCATCCCCGCCCGTCAGCTGCCACGCACGGAAGGCGTCGGCCACATCGTTCATCGTGCGGAGCGATTTCACCGTCTCAATTCGCGACGGATTGGTATTGAGAAGCCCCTCATAATTAATCCGTTTCAGCGGCTTCGGCGTCGCACCCAATGCTCGACGACCCGCCGCGATCACCGGCTCCGCCCATTGCTTCTTCGGACCTTCCACCCCGACCATCTGCCTCAATCGATCCAAAGCCGCCCGGTCCAAGGGAAAAACATCCCGATGATCAAACTCCCCTGGGTTCTCCGTGCCAGCGGCCATCACAGCATGCACCTTCATCATCGCCCATAACCCCACGCTAACGCCAAGCAACACCCTCACCATTTTCCAAGCCGGACTCATCGCTCAAGGTTTCACTTCAAGATAAAAGGACAACTTTTCCCGAGGATGGCTCGGCCACGAACCAAACTCAAACCGTAAACGTCCTCCCCCCAAATCTCCCGTGTGAAGGCCCCGATTTGCCGCCAATGCCGCCACCGTCCGCGTGCATCCCGGCAACGCCTCCCATGAGAGAAAAAATACCGAACGGCCAATCTGAAACCCGCACAAACCCGGAGCCCCGGGATCAAACTCGACATCCGTAAAATGGCCACTGGTGCGCGGCATCGCCCCTCGACGCACCGCCTCCGCATGCTCACCCTCCCAAATCCCAAAATGTTGCTCAGGCCGCTTCAAAAAGTGGAAATCCAAGGTCACCCCGCTGCCCGGATTCACCTCCAAAAGGTCCACGCTCAAATGGATTCCCCCCGTGTTCCACATGATCTCCCCTTGCATCACGCCACCCGCCTCGTCCCTCCGGGAAAGCAACCGCTCACGCCAACTGATTCCCAAGTTGCCAACATCAGTTTCCCACTCCGTTTGCGCGTCGCGGTGGCTGGAAAAACTTCCCGATCCCGAATTCACCGTGACCTTGGGAAATCCCGCCCAATCCCCGGTATCCCCAATCAAAAGCTTGCTCTTCTCAATCTCCGTTTCCAACGAGTGCAGCGTGGAGAAAACCGGCCCCGCCTTGCTGTGGTGCAATCCAATCCAGCCCCGAGCCCAAAGACTCAGCGGATTGGCCGTCCACCACGCCGTCCAGTCCCCGTGCGAAACCTTCACCGAATGAATCGACGCAAAGGATCGCACCGCCCCCGGCCCCTCCCGCTCCTCCTCCACCACCGGGGTTGCCAGCGCCTCCCGCCACAGAGAAAGATCCCCACTCCACTCGGGACGCCCATACTCCCGCACCCAGCGCGCCGCCTGTGAATCCCCCAACGCCGCCGCCACCAAAACCGGCACCGGCTTGAGTTGCTTGAACCAAGTCGAGCGCGTTCCAAAATTACCCGCATACATCATGTCGGGACTGCACCACGCCGCCACCGTCCGAAACCCACGCCCAAAAAGGTCCAGCAACGCCTCATCCCGGCTGGCCCTCGCCAACAACCCCAAAAACTCCAGACCCACCATCTGATAAAAACCCGAACAGCCTTTGCCCTCCCCCTGAATCCAGCCGTCCGCCGACATGTCCCGCGTTGTCCGCTCCACCGCCCAACGAAGGGCCGACTCACACCAACCCTCCTGACCCAACTCCCGACCAAGCTCCCACAGCAACC
>JBDNCR010000242.1:0-3883 GCA_046719555.1 Verrucomicrobiia bacterium
TAGGGTGTGCAGCCAGGCCGGTGGTTCTGGGGTTTGGTTGGGAGGTAGGATGGTGAACTGAGGGGTGCCTTCCGGGTTGAGGACGATGACCAGGTCGATTCCGAAGGTTTGGAGGGAGGCGGGGCTGAAGAGATTGCTCCAGACGGGCCGGGGTGATCGGATGGCCGCAACGAGTTCGTCCCAATGGGAGTAGTCCGAGGAGAAGGCGGACAGCGTGGCCCGGCGGAGGCGGACGACTTCCTCAAGGTTCCGGGCTCCCTCCGCCTGCTGTTGGGCGAAGAGTTCTGCGTAGTGGGCTGCTTGGGTGCGGTGCCAGTAGGAGACGCCCAGGGCAGCCAAGCCGCCGATGGCGAGCAGCAGGAGCAGCAGCTTGGCGCGAAGGGTAAGGGTGACGCCTTGGGGGGACGGCCCTTGCATGATCAAAGCATGGGGCCGCTTGGAGGCATGGGAAGCTTCTTCTGGCCCAGAACCGGTGGGGAAGGAAGGGCGCTTCGGGAAGAGGGCAAGGAAAAAGGCAACCATCCTCTATCGTCGGCCCCCGCCCTGGCCGGGGTTGCTGGAGCCAGCGTCGTTGCCGCCGCCGCCGGGGTTGGTTCCATCACCGCCGCCGGATCGGTTATCTCCGGGGCCTTGGCCTTGGTTGCCTCCGCCCTGGCCGGGGTTGCTGGAGCCAGCGTCGTTGCCGCCGCCACCGGGGTTGGTTCCGTCACCGCCGCCGGAGCGGTTACCTCCGGGGCCTTGGCCTTGGTTGCCCCCGCTCTGGCCGGGGTTGTCGTTGTCGCCACCCGGGCCGGTGCCAGGTTGGTTGGGAGGGTTAGCTCCAGGGGAGGGTTCGGCAAGGGCCGTGGCGATGGACTGGTAAACGTGGCGAAGTTCGAGGGAGAAACTGGTGAGGACGGCAAAGGCGATGAGGGCGATGAGCGCGAGGATGAGGGCGAATTCGAGGGTGTTTTGACCCCGAGAATTGAGCTGGGCGAGGCGGAGGCTCACCGGGGTCGGGGTTGAACGGGTCGCGAAAGGGGGTTTCGCAGTCATGGTCAGCATCCGCGGGAAACTTCCCCGCCTAGTGAGAGGTTATCGTGGGGGTGAGCGAGAACCAGAAAAGGTTTTGGGTGATTTGGCCTAGAGCCGTTACGCCCTAGATGAGATGGGAGCAAGGATGTTGGACTCTGGCTGCCTTGGAACCCGGCTAGGGGCTTAATTTGAGGATAGGTGCATCTAGTTGACAACGGGTGATCCCGCGAGGATTGGAGGATGAAAAAGGAAGCGGGAAGGGTCGGTGTTGAGGAGAAGCAGCCCGGACCGGAGTGTCGCCGGAGTCGGCGCGAAAGAGGGTCGGCGTTGGTTCTGGTGGTTTTGGGGATGTTGGTGGTGCTGTTGATTGCAGCGTTTGCGGTGGATCATGGGGTGTTGGTGCTGGAGGCGAACCGATTGCAACGGGCGTGTGATGCCGGGGCCTTGGCCGGGGCGATTCATCTGTCGGGGCTCAGTCAGACACCGACTTCGGCGGATCTGGCGGTGGCGCGGCAACGGGCGGTTTCCACGGCGGCCGCGAATCAAGTGGTGATCTTACCGGATAACGTGGTGTTTTTGAATGGAAATACCCGAGTTCGGGTGACGGGGAGTAAGCAGGTGCCGTTATTCTTTGGTCAGCTGGCATCGGGTTCGTCGGCTGCGATTCATCGGCGGGCAACGGCTGAGGTTTCGCGGATCCGGGGCTTGGGCGGGGTGTTGCCGCTGGGCTTAACGGTGGGGGATTACGCGCGGTTTGGTCCAGGGGGACCGAACGCCAATGAAGCCTTTACGGTCGAGCTGATTCGGAACCAGGACACGGCGTTCGATAACGGGAATGTGGTGGGTTTGAGTTTGCAGCTTGGAACCAATGGGAAGTCGCCGGCTCAATGGGAGAATGAGTTGGCGGGTGTGTCCGATATGGGCACGGGTTCACGGGACCAGATGGCAGAGCTCAACTCGATTAATTCGAGTCTCCAGCCGCAGGGCCGCATTCTGCGGGATACGTTAGGGGCCCGGTTTGATGGGGGGGACCGGAGTTTCGAGGTTTTTCTCCTCAACCCGAAACCTCAAACCAACGGGAACAGCCCGCATCCGATTCAGGATGTGGCCCGGATTGAAATGGTGGAGCGTCCGACGCAGACGGGTAAGAACGGGGCGCGGATGCGGATCCGGTTTCTCCCGCCGAGCAGCATTGATGCTTCCAATCGGGAGGTGATTCTGGCGCAGCCAGGGGAGTCGAGTTTTTCGGCCACCATTCTGCGGTTGGTGGACGACCTTTGAGGTCGATGGTTTGAGGCGGGAGTTCTGGAGAATCGATGGCTTTGACAAATGGCCCTAATGGCTAGGGCCATAAATTCGGGCCACTTGCGCCTAGGGTTCTCGGTGGGCGCTTCTAGGTTAGAAGGATGAGAGGGAACCGTCGCTCATGGACTTTGGGTCGGCGTGGTCAGGCGGTGGTGGAGTTTGCCCTGGTTCTTCCCGTTCTGCTGGTGCTGTTGTTGGGGATTATCGAGTTGAGTTGGCTGGCCAAGACTTACATTACCCTGGCCAATTCGGCGCGAGAGGGAGCCCGAACCGCTGCGGTGGGACGGGCCACCGCAGCGGTCACGGAGCGGACCGAGCAGGCGGCCTCGCCGTTGAATGTGACGGTGACCTTGCAGGTTTCTCCGGATGATGGAACCAGTTGGTCGAGTTTAGGGAATGGACCGGGCGGGACGAGTAATGCGGCCGCGACGGGCCAACTCATCCGGGTTCGGGTGACAACCACCCATCAGCAGCTTTCCGGTTTTTTTCCGTTCCTCAATTCCTTGACGGTTCGCGAAGAGGCGATCATGCGTCGCGAGCCGAGCTAATCGAAAGTCATTCTGATGAAGGCTCTTGCCCCCACGTCCCAGGCGGCGTCTCGCCGTGGATCGGCCCTGATTTTCGTGGTTCTTTCCCTGCTGGTTCTGTTGATGGTTGCGGCGTTTGCGGTGGACTACGGGGTGTTGGCGTTGGAAGCCAACCGTGTGCAGCGGGCATGTGACGCTGCGGCCTTGGCGGCGGCGGTCCACATGACCTCGCTGGCAGGGAGTCCTCAGGCTGAGGATTACGCGGCGGCGCGTGAGCAGGCCGTGACCACGGCGGCGCGGAACGGCCTGACGATCACCGGGTCGAATGTGTTTTTTCAGAGTGGCAACACCCAGGTGCGGGTGAACGGTTCCAAACAGGTGCCTCTCTTTTTTGGTCGGATTGGCGGGGGAACCTCGGCGGGAATCCACCGCCATGCCACGGCAGAGTTCGGCTGGGTGCGGAGTTTGGGCGGGGTTCTCCCGCTTGGTTTGACCGAGAACGATTACGCTCTTTATGGGCCGGGCGGCCCGAATGAGGGTCAGGCGTTTACGGTCACCTTGATTCGAAACCAAAGCGAGGCGTTTCAACAAGGGAACGTGGTGGGGTTGAGTGTCCAGATTGGTTCCAATGGCAAGTCGCCAGCCCATTGGCAGAATGAGTTGCAGGGAACGAGCAAGCTTCCGCCGGTGTCCAAAGGGGATGACCTGGAATTGAACTCCTTGAACGCCAACCTGGGCAACCAATCGGGGCGGTTACAAACGGGGCTGAATTCCCGGATCGCTTCGGGACAGCGCGAGTTTGAGGTGTTCATTCTTAATCCGAAAGGTCAGACCAACGGCAACAGTCCGCACCCGGTCTTGGATGTGGCCAAGGTGGAGCTGGTTCAGGAAGTGACCACGACCGGGCGTGGGGCGAGCGAACGGGCCTCGCTGACGTTGCGCTTTTTACCCCCGAGTCAGATTGATCTGAGCGGGCGAGGGGCGGAGTTAACCACCAACCCGGCCGCCGGATTCAGCGTCCGGACTCTGCGGTTGAC
>JBDNCR010000243.1:0-3870 GCA_046719555.1 Verrucomicrobiia bacterium
GCACATTGTGATCGGCCAACAGCTTCACCAGCTCCAGCAACCGCCCCACCTTATTCTCAGTAAATACGGAAAACTGCACCACCGGATCATTCCGGAGCCCGTTCAAAGTCTTCGTCGGCACAACCGGCATACTGGATTTTCCCCCACACCTCTCAATGAAAATCATGCGAGCCCACGCCCAAGTGCACCGGAAACGGCAGTCGCTCGATCCGCTCCACCCTCACATGCGTCACCCCATCCACCCGTTGCAACACCCCCTCCAACACCAAAAACGGCTCCTGCACCACCGTCAGCCGCTCCGACTCAAACAACTCGGGCGATACAATCCCATTAGCCACCCCCGTTTCATCCTCCACGCTCACAAAAACCACCCCTTTCGCCGTCCCTGGCCGTTGCCGACAAATCACCTGCCCTCCGATCCTGACCCGAACTCCAGGCTCCCCTTGCGCCAAATCCTTCGCCCTCCAAAGATCTGGCACCCGCTTCCGAATATACCCCATCGGATGCTGCCCGATCGTCAATCCTAACCCCTCATAATCCGCGGCCAACCGTTCCGCCGCCGTCATCGGCCGCAACTTTCCCACCTCTCGGGCCTCACCCCGCCTCCCCTGCCACAACTCCCCGCCCAGAGGCAACTCGGCCTGCCACAACCCCTCCCGACGCCCCGCACCCAGGGCCGCAAACGCCCCCACCGCTGCCAGCGACCGCATCGCCCCCACCTCCAACCCACACCGAACCTGCACGTCTTCCACCGACTGAAAAGCTCCCCCCGCCCGACCAGCCTCCAACCGATCAGCCACCTCCTTCCGCAAACCCCGCACCATCCGGAAACCGAGTCGAACCCCCTCCCCCGCCTCTCCCGGCTCCACCCGACAGTCCCACACCGACCGCTCCACACAAACCGGCAGCACCCGGACCCCGTGAGCCTTCGCATCGCGCACCAGCGTTGGTGGCCGATAAAATCCCATCGGCTGATTGTTCAGCAACGCCGCATAAAACGCCGCCGGCTCATGCACCTTCAACCACGCGCTCGCATAGGTAATCAAGGCAAAGCTGATCGCATGCGATTCCGGAAACCCATACAACGCAAACGACGTCACTGCCGCCACCACCTCCTCCGCCACCTCTCGGCTCCACCCCTTCCGCTCCAGCGCCTCCCGCAACTTCCGCTCCACCTTGCTCATCCGGTCCTGCGACCGGTGATAACTCAGCGCCCGCCGCAGTTCCTCGGCTTCCTGGCCTGAAAAATCGGCCATCACCATCGCCATCTGCAACACCTGCTCCTGAAACAACGGCACCCCCAACGTCCGCTCCAACAACGGTCGGAGAGCCTCATCGATATACCGCACCGGTTCGCGCCCCATCCGCCGTGCCAAATACGGATGCGTCAGCCGACCCTGAATCGGCCCCGGCCGGATAATCGCCACCTCAATCACCAAATCATAAAACGTCGCCGGCTTCATTCGCGGCAACGTCGCCATCTGCGCCCGACTCTCAATCTGGAACACCCCCACCGTATCGGCCCGCTGCATCAACTCAAAGGTCGCCTCATCGTCCTTCGGAATCCTTGCCAAATCCACCGGTCGTCCCAACGCCCGTAACTCCGCCAACGCATCCTGCATCGCCGCCAACATCCCCAACCCCAACAAATCCACCTTGATGATCCCCAGATCCTCACAATCATCCTTATCCCACTGCGCCACCGTCCGTCCCTCCATCGCCGCCGGTTCCAACGGCACCACCTCATCCAATCGGCCCTGGCTCAAAATCATTCCCCCCGAATGCTGCCCCAAGTGTCGTGGCCTTCCATACACCCGCCGATACAATTCCAAAAACACCCCTGCCCGCGGATGGTCCAATGGTAAACCCGCCCGCCGCACCTGCTCCTCCAACTCCAACGTCTGCGGATAATCGCCGTGGGCAAACAAATCCGAAAAACGGTCCAGCAAATCCGTCGGCAAATTCAACACCTTCCCCATCTCCCGCGCCGCACTCCGACCTCGGAATGTAATCCCATTGGCCGTCATCGCCGCGCCTCGGCGCCCGTAACGTCGATACACCTCTTGAATCACCCGTTCTCGCCGCTCCCCGCTTGGCAGATCCAAATCAATATCTGGCCAACCCTTTCGCCCCTCCGATAAAAAACGCTCAAACAACAACTTCGCCCCCACCGGATCCACCGCCGTAATCCCCAAACTATAACACACCGCACTGTTCGCCGCGCTTCCCCGACCCTGAACCAAAATCCCCTCCTGCCGACAAAAATTCACCAAATCCCAGACAATCAAAAAATAACCGCTGAACCCCAGCTTCCCAATCAACGTCAACTCCCGCTCCAACTGAGCCCGCACCGCCCCGGATAACTCCCCGCCGTAGCGTTCCCGCGCCAACCGCCAAGTCGTCGCCGCCAAAAACGAATCCATCGTCTCCCCCTCCGGCACCCGATACTCCGGGAAAGCATAACCCAAATCCTCCAAAGTAAACTCCAAGCGCTCCGCCACCACCACCGCCTGCTCCACCGCATCGGGCCGATCCGCAAACAACCCCCGCATCACCCCCTCCGACTTCACACACCCCTCCTCATTCACCTCCAACAATCGGCCGGCCGCGTCCAGATGCGTCCGGTGCCGCAAACAGGTCAGCGCATCCATCAACCCCCGTTGATCCCGTGTCGCAAACCTGACCCCACCCGTCGCCACCACCGGCACCCCCAAGGCATCGGCCAAGCCCCACAACGCCTCCACCCGCCTTTCCTCCCCTCGAACCCGCCTCCGCTGCACCTCCACCCAAACCCCATCCTTTCCAAACGCCGCCTGCAGCCGCCTTAACAACCCCTCCATACCTGCCCGGTCCCCCCGCTCATGCGCCCGAGCCAACGGTCCCTCCTCGTCACCCGTCAGACACAACAAGCCCGTGACCGCCTCTGGAACCAGATCCGTCCACGCCACCCGACCCTTCCCCTTCTCCGCCCGGAAATGCGCCTCCGTCAACAACCGACACAAATTCCGATAGCCCTCCCGACTCGCCACCAACACCGGAACCACCGTCCCATCCTCCATCGCCAGCTCCGCACCCACCCACGGTCGCACCCCGGACTCCCGAGCCGCCCCATAAAACCGGGGCGCCCCATAAACCCCCATCCGATCACACACCGCCATCCCCCCTAAGCCCAACCGGGCCGCCTCCTCCGCTAACTCCTCCGGCAAAGCCGCCCCACGCAGAAAACTGTAACAGCTCCTCGCATGCAACTCCACCCAACCCCGTCCGTCCTTCATCTTCACACTTCCTCCGCCATGGCCAAGTTTTCCTCCATCCCTGCTCCTTCGCAACCCTCCGCCCCACCACCAAAAGCTCTTCCCCACCGCCTCTCCATATGGTAACGCCTCCTCAAAACCCATGGACATCACCCACAGCGGCACGGGAGACTCCCGCACCCTCACCCTCGCCGGGCGCCTCGACTCCCGCTGGGCCGGTCATCTCACCGAATCCGTCGCCACCGCCCTGCGCGAAGGTGCCCATCACATCCAACTCGACCTCGCCCAAGTCTCCTTCATCAGCTCCGCCGGACTTCGTGCCCTCCTTCAAGCCCATAAACGCATCGCCGCCGCCCGGGGCCTCCTCCGCCTTCGCAACCCCTCCCCCGAAGCCCGAACCATCCTGGAACTCTCCGGCCTCGAAGCCCTCCTCGCCCCCCTGCCTGACCTCCCGCAACCCGGCGCCCAACCCACCTTCGACTCTCCCACCGCCCATTGGACCCAACTCCACAGCGCCACCAACGCCCACTTTACCGGCCAACTCTGGGGCCAACCCGGCCTGCCCCTGCCCCCACCCCTATCGACGACAGTTTGGGCTATGTGCCCAAGCACCTGG
>JBDNCR010000244.1:0-3868 GCA_046719555.1 Verrucomicrobiia bacterium
TTTGAGGGGTTTGAAGGCGTCAGGAATGACGGTGGTGGTGACGACTCATTTTTTGGATGAAGCGGAGCGGTGTGATGGGCTGGCGATTTTGGATGAGGGTCGCGTGGTGGCGCTTGGGTCGCCCGAGGCGTTGCGGACAAGCGTGGGCGGGGTGGTGGTGCGGGTGGTGGTGGGCGATCCGGAGGCGGCGGTGAAGGCTCTTGGAGTTTTGGGACGTGTGGAGCGGGAGGCGAACGAGGTGGTGGTGCGGTTGGATCGGGGGGAGGTGGGAGGAGCATTGGAGGAGGTGCGGGCCACGGTATCGGCGGCGGGTTTGGAGCTGCGGTCGGTCTCGGCAATGAAGCCGACGCTGGAGGATGTTTTTGCGGCGGCGACGGGCAGGATTTGGCAGGGGGGAGAGCGATGAAGCGTTTTTTTTGGGCGCCGCTCTGGACGTTGTGGGAGCGGGAGGTGGTGCGATTTTTGCGGCAGCGAGGCCGAGTGGTCGGGGCGTTGGGGACGCCGGTGATTTTCTGGCTGTTTATCGGTTCGGGGGTGGGTGAGGCGTTTCAGGTTTCCGGACCGGGGGAGGGGACGAGTTATCTTCAGTTTTTCTTTCCGGGAACGGTGCTGATGATTGTTTTGTTTACGGCAATTTTTTCGACGATCTCGATTATTGAGGATCGGCGGGAGGGTTTTCTGCAAGGGGTGTTGGTGGCGCCGGTGCATCCGTGGGCGGTGGCGTTGGGGAAGATTCTGGGCGGGGCGACGTTGGCGTTTGGGCAGGGGTTGGTGTTTTTCGCGCTGGCGCCGGTGGTGGGACTTCGCTTGGGCTGGGGGGAGTTGGTGGCGGGGGCCGGGGTGTTGGCGCTGGCGTCGGTGGCCTTGACGGCTCTCGGTTTCGTTTTTGCCTGGAAGTCCGATTCGGTGCAGGGTTACCACGGGATTATGAATTTGGTTTTGTTTCCGCTTTGGTTGTTGTCGGGGGCGCTTTTCCCGCGAGAGACGGCGGCTTCGTGGATGGCTTGGGTGATGTCGGTTAACCCTTTGACCTACGGTTTGGAGGGGTTACGGGCCGCGTTGGTCGGAGGGCCAATCGGGGCGGTTTGGCTCGGGGTGGGGGTGTTGTCGGGGGCCGGTTTGATTTTGACCGGATTGGCGGCAAAAATGACGGCCGGGAGTTTTGGAAGGTGAATCGAGCACGACCGGCGTCACCACGGCTGCATCGGGCGGCGTTTATCGCGCTGGGGCTGATCATTGCCGGTTTTGTGGGGGCTTATTTTCACGTGAGTCTTCGGCACGTGGAGGGACTTCGTGAGGGCGAGGAGGCGCTTCCGGTGTTTGGGCAGGTGCCGGATTTTCGGTTGAAGGAGAGGTCCGGGCGGGAGGTGACGTTGGCAGATTTAAGGAATCAACCGTGGGTGGTGAACTTGATTTTTACCAGTTGTCCGGCGGCCTGCGGGATGATGACGACTCGGATGCGGGAGGTGCAGGAGGCGTTGCGAAAGACGCCGGAGATTAAGTTGGTTTCGATTACGGTGGATCCCGAGCACGATACGCCGGAGGTGTTGGCTGCGTATGCCGAACGGTTTTTGGCGAAACCGGCTCAGTGGTGGTTTTTGACGGGGGATGCGGAGACGATCCGACGGGTGGCGGTGGAGGGTTTGTTGATGGGGTTTGAGGAGACGCCTCCAGAGGAGCGGGAGCGGCTGGGCCGGTTTACGCACAGTACGCGGTTTGCGTTGGTGGATGGGGAGGGGCGGGTGCGCGGGTATTACGATAGTGGAACTCCTCGAGTGGTCGATGATGTGGTGTTGGGAATTGGGCGACTGTTGCGCGAAGCGCGGAAGGGAGTGGAATGAGTCCGACGGATCTACCTTTATTGAATGCTTGTTTGAACGGGTTGACGACGTGTCTGTTGGTGTCGGGTTTTGTGTTGATTAAGCAGGGGCGGCGGGAGGCCCATGGCAAGGTCATGGTGGCAGCGCTGGTGACCTCGGCCCTGTTTTTAACGTCGTATTTGATCTATCACCTGGGGTTTCAGTTGCAGACGAAGTTCACGGGGGAAGGATGGGTGCGGCCGGTTTATTTCTTTGTTTTGGGATCGCACGTGATTTTGGCGATCGTGAATTTGCCGATGATTTTGGCGACGGTCTTTTTGGCGGTCCGGGGCCGGTTCGAGGCGCACCGGAGGTTGGCCCGTTGGACGTGGCCGATCTGGATGTATGTGTCGGTGACCGGGGTGCTGGTGTATTTGATGCTTTACGTGTGGTTTCGCCCGGGTTGAAGGCCTGAGGGTCGAAGGGGGGTCGGGGGAAGCGGAGTTGGCGGGGGCCGTGGGCTAGGTGCCAAGGTAGCTGGCGAGGGCTTCGTTCAGGGGCTTTGGGTTGAGGCCGAGAAGTTGGCGCATGGGGGTGGGATCGCCGCATTGGTCTTCCAGCATCATGGTGATTTGATCGTTGGTGACCAGGGCAGGGAAGGGGATGGGAAGATATTCCCAGTGGTAGGCGAGGAGACGGAAGAGTAGGGGTGGAACAGGGAAAACGGCGGGGCGCGCTCCTCGGAGGACGGCCAGGGGGATGTCGATGAGAGCGGTGGGGTAGGGGGTTTCGATGAAGACAGGCTGGAGCCCCGCAGCCCGACCAACGGTGAGGACGAGGTCACGGTAGGTGATGGGAGAGCCGACGAGGTCGATGGTGGTGCCGAGGGTGTCACGGTTGGCGAGGGCGGAGACGAACCCGGCAGCGACGTCGTTGACAAAGATGGGTTGGAGTTGAGTGGACCCGTCGCCGATGAGGGGGAATTGGCGGAAGGGAAGGCTCATGAGTCTGAGGAAGAGGGAGAGGAATCCGTCCCCGGGCCCGAAGATGAGCGACGGTCGGAGGATGGTGAACGGGAGAGAGCTGGCGCGGACGAGTTGTTCGGCTGCGAATTTAGTTTGGTGATAACGGGAGGGAGCGTTGGGTCGGGTGTTGATGGCGCTCATGTGGACGTAGCGGGAGACCTGAGCGCGTTCCGCAGCAAGGAGGACTTGGCGAGTCAGTTCGACGTGGACCTGTTCAAAGGTATTTTTTCGGGTTTCGGAAATGATTCCGACGAGGTGAATGACGCCTTTGACCCCGTCCATGGCGGCGTCGAGGACGGCAGGGTCAAAGGGATCGCCTTGAACGACATCGACGCCGGCTGGGGGTGGGCCGAATCGGGGGGAGACGGGGTTTCGGGTAAGGATGCGGGGATGATAGCCGCGATCGAGAAGGGTTCGGATGATGGATCGTCCGACAAAACCATTTCCTCCGGTGACAAGAATCATAGGCGTGAATGCGCGTTGATCGAAGCGGAATTCAACGGTTGGGTCCACTGCCTTTTTTGGGCGGAGACGTGGGGTGGATTGACCTGGGGCGAGGTGAGTCGGAATAACGCGGGCTTTTCTCGGATGGGGTCAGCCCCTATGAGAGAAGGTGCGTGCAGGCAAATGGGATTGAGTTTTGGGGGAAACGGGTGGTGGTGCGGAGCCCGAATTGGTTGGGTGATGCGGTGATGGTGTTGCCGGCGGTGCGACGTTTACGGGAGGTGATGCCGGGGCGGGGGGATCTGGTGGTGTTGGCGCCCGAGGGTTTGCGTGGGTTGTGGGAGAAGGTGGAGGGGGTGACTCGGACGATTCCGGTGGATGCGAATGTGTGGATCACCGGCCGGACGGTGCGGGAGGTGGAGGCGACGGGGGCCGTGATTTTCCCGAATTCGCCGCGGACTGCTTTGGAGGTGTGGTTGGGAGGGGTGCCGTTTCGGGCAGGGTTTGGGGCCGGCTGGCGGGATGGAATCTTGACCAGGGTGGTGAAACGTGAGCCGATGGTGGTGCCGCGTCATCAGGCGGAGGATTATTTGCGGTTGG
>JBDNCR010000245.1:0-3866 GCA_046719555.1 Verrucomicrobiia bacterium
CCCAACCTGAACCTGATTGCTTCAATCCACCTCTATGAAATTACTCCTCACCGGCGGCTGCGGCTACGTTGGCACCAGCCTTACCCAGGAACTCCTGGCCCAAGGCCACACCGTCCACGTCGTCGACATCCAGTGGTTTGGTAACTACCTCCAGCCCCATCCCCACCTCACCATCATTCAGGACGACATCCGTAACGCATCCTCTTGGAATCTCCGCGGTTTCGACGCCATTCTTCACCTAGCTAACGTCGCCAACGATCCCTGCAGCGATCTCAACTCAAAACTTAACTGGGAGGTCAACGCCCTCGCCTCCATGTTCCTCATCGAACGCGCCATCAAAGACGGCGTCAAACAGTTCATCTTTGCCAGCTCCGGGTCGGTTTACGGCGTCAAGGAAGAACCCGAAGTCACCGAAGACCTCGATCTTGTGCCCATCTCGGACTATAACAAAACCAAAATGGTCAGCGAGCGCGTCCTCCTCAGCTACGCCGATCAAATCCTCGTCAACATCGTCCGCCCTGCCACGGTCTGCGGCTATTCCCCTCGCATGCGCCTCGACCTCTCGGTGAACATGCTGACCATGCAAGCCCTCGCCAATGGGAAAATCACCGTCTTCGGAGGCGATCAAACCCGCCCGAACATTAACCTCAAAGACATGATCCGCGTGTATCTTCACCTCCTGGCGCACGGTGAAAAATTGGCCGGCATCTACAACGCCGGCTTCGAAAACATCTCCATCATGGAAATCGCCCAGCGGGTTACCAGACATGTTCCAGCCGAGATCGTGGTCACCCCTTCGAATGACCCTCGATCCTATCGCCTCTCTTCCAAAAAGCTTCTCGCCACTGGCTTTGAACCGAAATTCACCGTTGAAGACGCCATCCTTGAGGTTATCGACGCCTACCACCGCGGTGTCCTGAAAATGGAAGACCGCTGGTTCAATATCAAAACCATGCTCCAAATCCCCAACCTGGCGTAGCCCTGTCTGTCATGGACCTTGCCCTTCTGCATCAGCTCGCCGCCAATGTCCGCGCGGACATTGTCCGCATGTCTCATCGGGCCGGTTCCGCCCACCTGGCCTCCTCCCTGTCCTGTGCCGACCTCCTCGTTGCCTCCTACGCGGTCATGAACATTGACCCCCAACGGCCACGCCACCCCGACCGAGACCGGCTCATTCTCAGCAAAGGCCACGCCGTCGCCGCCCTGTACGCCGTCTTGGCCCACCGCGGTTTTTTCCCTGTCGCCGAACTCGCCGACTATAATAAAGACGGTGGTCACCTCCCCGAACAACCCAGCCCCGGCTGCGCCCCCGGCGTCGAATGGGCCACCGGCTCTCTCGGTCATGGTCTGAACGTCGGCGTCGGCATGGCCCTCGCCGCCCGCATCCAAGGACGCTCCTACCGCACCTTCGTCGTCGTCAGCGACGGAGAATGCAACGAAGGCTCCACCTGGGAAGCCGCGATGTTCGCCCCGGCCCATCACCTCAACCACCTCACCGTCTTGGTTGACTACAACAAGTGGCAAGCCACCGGACGTAGTGAAGAAATCCTTGCCATCAAACCCCTCCAAGACAAATGGACCGCCTTTGGCTGGGACGCGGTTGAAGTCGATGGGCATGATCTTGAATCCCTCATCCGGGAAGTGTCCTTAATTCATCCGAAAAAACCCCGCGCCCTCATCGCCCACACCATCAAAGGCAAAGGCGTCTCCTTCATGCAGGACGACAACAATTGGCATTACCGCTCACCCACCGAGGAGGAAGTGCGCCTGGCCGAAAAAGAACTGGGGGTCTCATGAGAAACGCCTTTGCGGACGAGATCACCCAACTCGCTTCCCATGACGAACGCGTGGTTCTCCTTATGGGCGACATCGGAAACCGTCTCTTCGACAAATTCAAGGCGGCCTATCCCAATCGCTTTTATAACTGTGGCGTGGCCGAAGCCAACATGATCAGTCTGGCTGCCGGACTCGCCGCATGCGGACTTCGCCCAGTCTGTTACACCATCACCCCTTTCATCACCTATCGCGTTATGGAACAGATTCGTCTCGATCTCTGTTACCATCATCAGCCCGTCATCTTTGTCGGAACAGGGGCTGGGCTATCCTACGCTTCCCTTGGTGCCACCCACCATTCTCTCGAGGAGATGGGAATGCTCCGCCTCCTTCCCCACCTCAAAGTGACTTGCCCTGGCGACGCGATGGAACTCCGTGCCGTTCTTCGAGCTGCCCTGGAGCAAGATGATCCCCTTTACCTTCGTATCGGAAAAAAAGGTGAACCTGTCATTCATCCTGAGATCCCCAGCATCACCCTCGGTCAAGCCCTCCCTCTCCGCACCCACGGGCGTCTCGCCCTCCTTAGTGCTGGCAATATGCTCCCGACCGCTCTCGCCTCGGCCGATCTCCTCTCCGCCCATGGCATCGCTGCCCGTGTCTACAGCTTCCACACCCTAAAACCCCTTGATACCAATCTCCTCGCCCATCTAGCTCCCTCCTGCGAGATCCTCGCCACCATCGAGGAACACTCCACCCTCGGTGGTCTCGGCACCGCCGTGGCAGAATGGCTCGCTGACCACCCCTCCCCATCCCGCCTCATCCGATTTGGCACCCGCGACGAATTCATGCACGAAGCCGGTGAGCAGGAACACGCCCGCCACCTCTTCAACCTCACCCCGGAAGCTATCTCCAACCATCTCCTTCAAGCCATCCAAGCCTGAACCCTTCGCCTCCTCACTCCCTCACCAGATGGGACGCTCTCAAATAAAAAACGCCCAGGGAATGCCGTTCCACTCCCCCATATCACCACCCCTTTTCTCATGAAGACTCTCGCCGCAATTCTTGTCGAACAGCGCCAACCTCTTGTTATCGATGAGATCGAACTCCCCTCCTTGGGTTTCGGCCATGTCCTGGTCGAAGTTAAAACCAGTCGGATCTGCGGATCACAAATCGGCGAAATCGACGGCGCTAAGGGCCCCGACCGCTTTCTTCCCCATCTCCTTGGGCATGAAGGCGGGGGAATTGTCCTTGAAACCGGCCCGGAAGTCTCACGTGTGAAACCCGGCGACCGGGTTGTACTCCATTGGCGACCCGCCTCCGGCATCCAGTCGAAGCCTGTCCGCTACAATTGGAACGGCATTCACGTCAACGCGGGCAACGTCACCACGTTCCAAAAATTCACCGTCGTTTCTGAAAATCGCCTTACGGTCATTCCGCCAAGCATCGACTTTGATTTCGCGGCTCTCCTCGCCGATACCCTCACCACCGGCTTTGGCCTCATCACTCGCGATGCCCGTGTGGAAATTGGTCACTCTCTCGTCCTCATCGGCTGCGGCGGCATCGGTCTTGGCGCCATTCTCGGAGCCAAACTTGCCGGAGCCCATCCGATCATCGCCATCGACCTCCACGAACACAAACTCGCCATGGCCCATCGCTACGGAGCCACCCATACCATTCACGCCGCCCAGTCTGACTTTAGCGTGGAAGTCGAACGCATTCTCCAAGGCCCCGCGGACATTGTCATTGATGGCACCGGTCAGCCCCAGGTCATCGAAAAAGCCTATCAGCTCACTGATCCCAAGGGCCGTTGCGTGCTTTTCGGCGTCATGCCCCACGACAAGCGCGTCTCCCTCCACACCCTCCCCCTCCATTTCGGCAAAGTTCTTACTGGCTCCGAGGGTGGCCAAAGCCGTCCCGATCAGGACATTCCCCGCATTGTCCGGATGAAGTTGGATGGACGCTTCGAAACCGACGGCTTCGTCACCCATCGCTGCTCCCTTCCCCAAGTAAATGACGCAATTGCTGCCATGCGTGCCGGTCACTCCATTCACACGCTCATCGATTTGTAAGAACACCCCAACCTCAATCACCTT
>JBDNCR010000246.1:0-3843 GCA_046719555.1 Verrucomicrobiia bacterium
ATGAAGGTCAAGGGCCTCAGGGGAGATCGGGATGGAGTTCTGACGAATCGCGTCGAAGGCGGGAAGGAGGTCGAGGCGGAGGCGGCCCTTCGGATCGATCTCCAGGCGGCGGGGAAAAGCGAGGCAGCCGGCCCAGCCGCGCGAGCGGTCGGGGTAAACGCCGGCGAGAGGTTGGCGAATCCAGCACCATACGATCCAGCCCCATTTCGGATGATGGCTGAGGGTGGGAGCGTAGCAGGAGGAGCCGATCCACGGGCGGCCCTGCCAGCGGGGCCGGAGGGTGAGGTGGTCGGGGTCAAAAGTGCCAATGACGCAGCGGATCTGATCGTAGGGTGAGAACAGAAGGATCATTTCGCCGCCGACGATGGCAACGGCCGGGCACTCGGCGGGCGCGTCGGGCAGCAGATCTTCGTCTGAAACATAAAGCTCGTTGCGATAGACCCAGCCTCCTGGCGAGTGGGGATCTTCCTCATAAATCAGGACGACGGCGTTGCCTCCCAACGCGGCGTTGCGCCGGGCTCCCTGCAGCATGAAACGCCGGTTCCCGTGCGTGAAGAGATACGGGTCGCGCCAATCCTCCGGGGGCGGAGCAGGATGGTCTGCGGCGGTCAGGACCGGGGTGAATGAGGAAGAGCGCAGCCAATGGGAGAGGGTTTCGTCGGCGGGATCAAGAGGTGTGGCCGATTGCGTGACGGCTCCCGGGGGCCCCTGATGATCCAAGCTGGTGTAGAGAAGTGACGGTGCGGGGCTTGAAGCGTTGGAAAGGGCGCAGCCGGACCAGCAGGCACGCTCGCCGCGGGACGCCGAGGGAGCCAAGGCCACGGGCAAATGTTCCCAGGTGATGAAATCCCGACTGCGCGCGTGGCCCCAGTGGGCACCGCGCTCGGGCCAGATCGTATCGTAGGGGTTGGCCTGGTAAAAGAGATGCTCCCAACCCGCGTGGTGACAGGGGGCGTTGGGGTCGTTGAGCCAGCCTCCGGGCGGGGTGAAGTGGAGGCGTGGCCTATCCGGATCATGCGCGGCGCGCAGTCCGAGGATGTGCTGGGCGTCGGAGGCGGCGGCTGCGCGAAGGAGGTCGGCCCGGTCGGCGGGATGGAGTTCAGGGCGCGGGCGTGGGCTTCGTCCGGCGGGGGGTGCTTGATTCAAGAATCGTTGAGAGGACGATGCCGTGGGCGGTGCGGCGCTGTGGTCGCGGACGGAGAGCTGGGCCGCGCTGATGCGGGCAAACTCGACCAGGTCGCCCCAGGGAAGGTCGTGGGCCAGCCCGAGGGCAAGTGCGGCAACGAAGGCGTGATCGGCGCTGGTCGCGTCGGCCGGAGGCGCCGCGGGAGACTCCAAGGGTTCGTTGAAGCCTTCGGCCAGAAGAAGGCAGCGGTTGGCATCGAGCGTGAGGATCGCCGCGCGGAGGTTGTAGGTGGAACGAATCGCCGCGAGCCCGGAGGCAGGATCCTGCGGGAGGCGAAGAACGGGCGCAGCCAAGGAGAGATCGTGGAGACTGAGCTTGGCGACGTCCGCCCGCATGAGGGAGTGCTCCAGCGCGGCGGCGCTGAGGTGAGGGGGGTGGAGGTCAAAATCAAAAAGCCGCCAAGCCCGGCTTGGCGCGGCGCGAAGCAGAAGGTCGAGACCGGCCCGCGCTCGGGGATCGCGCTGGCTGAGCGAGTTCCAGCAGATGGCGTCGGCCTGGGCGACGAGGCGAAGGGCCGCGGCGGTGGGCTGGCCGAGGTCCCATGGTGCAGCAGCGGGCAAGATCAGTTGGGAACGATGATCGTGCGAGGGGAGGACCGAGATCGCCGCGGTGGGCGGACCGTCCGACCGAAGGCGCACACATTCCAGAGGCAGGCCGCGCCAGGCGATTTCTTGAAGCAAGGTGGCACCGTCAGCGTCGTCGTGGACCGCCGAGATCAGGGCGGCGTTGCTCCCCAGACGGAGAGCCGACGTGGCGAGGTGGGCGGCCGAACCACCGAAGCGGCGTGGGCCGTCGTTTGACGGGTTGGCTGGTTCTTCCCAGGCGACCGCCCCAAAAGCGATCAGTAGCCGATCGCTCATGGATGAGTCGGTTCCAAGAAAAGACGGGCAGGGGGGGCGATGGAAAGCGAGGTGACATCGGCCGCGCCGGATCCACGATAGGAGAGGACAAGTTGGGCCCTGGCGGTGCCGGGAGGCAGGACGACTTCTTGGGTGAACGCGAGCCAGGCGGCGCCGGGGTTGGGCTGGGCCAGGGTTTGCCATTGGATCTGGCGTCCTTGTTCGTCAAAAGACTCGACGGCAAAAAGAGTTTCGGTGTTACCCGGAGCGGTGCGAACACGGCCCGTGATGACGAAGGGGTCGCGGGTCGGCTTGAAGACATTGTAGGCCGTGCCGTAGGTCGGTTGGCCATCTTTCGAAGAAAGCCGGAGAAAATTGGAATCGGTGTTATCGTCAGCGGAAGGGGGAAGAACCTGGAGTTGGGGTGCGCCTTCTCCAGTCCATAAGCCCCAGGAAGGGGGCGGAGTGCCGGGTTCCTGGGCCGTTTGTTCCAGATGAAGGTTGCCGATGACGGGGAGAGCCATCTCCGGTCCAGGCACGGTGGCCGGGGGCAGTTTTTTGGCGGTGACGGGCTCGGCGGCACCAGGGGAGAGAGGCATCCAGAAGACGCCGTTGCCGCCGGTGCCTACCAGCAAGCGGTCCCCGACAAAGGCGGGAATGACATCCACTTTGAAGGGCAAGGCTGTGTCGAGAGGTTCCCAGGTCTCGCCGCTGTCCGAGCTGATGATGGGTCCCTGGGCCGCACCAGCCGCCAACCGTTGGGGATTGGCCCGATCGACGGTGACGTGAAGGGCCTGGCCGTCGTAAAGGCGACGCCAATCCCGCCCGCTGTTCTCCGAGAGATAAACGCCCGTGGTCGAGCCGAGGTAAAAGCGTCCAGGCCGGGAGTGGTCGGCGGCGAGGGAATGGGGCACGCCGCCGTCCGGGGCGGGGTTGGCGGTCCATCGGGCAGTTGAGGGATCGTAAGAGGCAACCATCCGCTCGCCACGGGATAGAGCCACGAGATCGCCCTGGACACCCGCCACCAAGTCGGTCCCGATGCTCCAAATATCGCCTTGAAACCACGGTTTTCCTTCCGGCAAGCCTTCCCCCATCCAAACCCATTGGCGGCCACCGTCGTCGCTTCGATAAACTCCACCCTCGCCGGGGGCAATGGAACCGGCCATGCCGACAAAGAGTTGGTAAGGATTCTCGGGGTGGACGGTGACGGTGTTCATCCGGCGTTGTCCAGGAAGACCAACGTGGGGGGATGGATTCCACGAGTGGCCGCGGTCCATGCTGATGAAAAGATGGTCGGCCTGCCAAAGTCCTTCGTGATTGCCGGTGGCATAGAGGCGGGAGGGTTCCTTCGAAGAGAAGGCGATCGATTTGATATTGCTGAGATGGGTGTTGGGTTTGCTAAAGGAGCGCCCTCCATCGTTGGAGTAGAAGGCACCGCAGTCGGCCATTCCAATGAGGGCAAAGCCGGGGTCGTTGGGATCTTGCACGACGGTGTGCAGCACAGTGGCTTCGATGCCGTCGATGCGCAGGGTCCAGGATTGGCCGGCGTCGAGGCTTTCATAAATGGCATACCAGTCGGTGAACCACCAGCGGCGTGGATTGACAGGATCGATGGTCACGCTGCCAAGGGCTTTCCCAAAGGAGTCCCACCCGCGGTCGTAGGCGCGGCCTCCCCACCAGTCTCCCTGTTCGATCGGCCCTGCCGGGATTTTTTCCCAGGCGTCGGCGTTGTCCGCGCGGCGATAGAAGGTTCCAAAGGCGGAAGCAACCACCCAGAAGTCAGGGCCGCGGGCAAGGGCCTGAAAGCGGGCATCGCTG
>JBDNCR010000247.1:0-3843 GCA_046719555.1 Verrucomicrobiia bacterium
CCCGCGGTGCCTCCCGAGGCACTCTAACCGCCTTCCTCATGATCGCTCCCCTCCTCAGCCCCCACACCATCGCCCTTACCCTCGCCATGCTCGGCTGGCCTTTTGCCCTCGCCCGCGTTCTCCTCCCCATCGGCTTCACCTGGGCTCTGGGCACCTGGCTTGACCGTTCCTCACCCCACTCACCGACCCTTTCCGAAACCGCCTCCACTCCCGCCTGCTGTTCGGGGAACAACGCCTGTGCCGCCCCAGCCTCCACCCGCTCCTTTCGCACCTACCTGACCGGCTCCGCCGCCCCCCTCGTTCCTTACTACCTCGGAGGCCTCTTCGTGGTCGCCCTCCTCGAACCGATCCTTAAAACCGAATGGATGACCGCTCAAGCCTCAGGCCCGCTCGCCTATGGCGCTGCCCTCCTCGTGGGCATTCCCCTCTACGTCTGCGACGGAGGCGAGGTTCCCCTCACCGCTGCCCTCCTGACCATGGGGGTTGGTCCCGGACCGGCCTTCACCTTCCTTCTTGGTTCCGTCGGCACCTGTTTCGCCACCATGGCCATGGCCCCAAAAATCATCGGCTGGCAAGCCACCCTCATCTACATCACCGGCACCTTCCTCCTGGCACTCGGCGGAGGCCTCGCCCTCAGTGCTTGGTTGGCAATCCTCTAACCTTCTCCCCCGGCTGGATCCCCCGCGCCCGAAACCAATCTCGGTTAACCTCCAAAGCAAACCACACCGCCTCACTTCGGCTCACCACCGGCGTCTCATTGAACGGCTCCAAATCATATATTTCCAAAATCGTTCCATCCCGCCCCAAGTAAGCAATCGACAATGGAAGCTGCGTGTTCTTCATCCAAAATGACGCTCGCCTCCCCTCCGCAAAAACAAACAACATCCCCGCATCCGGCGCCAACCTCTCACGGAACATCAACCCCCGTGCTTGATCCCCCGGTTTCTCCGCCACTTCCGCCCGCAACAATGAAGACCCAATCCTCAACTCCACCACTGGCAAATGCGTCTCTGCCGACGCCCAGCCCCCGACCCCTGCCATCCACCACAACAACAAAATGCGCAAAGCCACCATGCCAACTCCACTCTAGGCCGCCTCGCGATCCCCGGAAAGTCGTAATCCTCCGCCGCCCACTTTTTCGTCAACATGGTTGGCAGATGGCCGTCAAACGCTAGCCTGTGGCTTTCATGTTCCGAGCCGGTCCTACCTTCCCCTGGTTCCTCATCCTCACGGCCCTCGTGGTCGCCGGAGGGCTTGTCATGTGGCTCTACCGGCGCATTCGCTCTGAACTTCCCCGCAACACCCGCCGCCAACTGGTCGCTCTCCGCCTCGCCTTCTTCGCCATCCTCGCCCTCTGTCTGCTGGACATCTTCTGGGTCCGTCAGATCGATGAAACCCAACCCGGCACCGTCGCCCTGATCCTCGACACCTCCCGCAGCATGGCCATGCAAGACGGCGGTGAACCTCGGATCGCCGAAGCAAAAAACGCCCTCAAACAAGCCGTCCTCCCCGCCCTTCCGCGCGGCCTCAAACCCGAATTCTACCGACTCGCCGAACAGCTCCAACCTCTCCCCGACTCCAACTGGGGCTCTCCCGACGGCCGCGCCTCCAACCTCGTTGACGGTCTCATCTCCCTCTGGACCCTCGAACGCAAAGCCCCCCTCCGCGCCGCCATCCTCGTCTCCGACGGCGCAAACACCTCCGCCACCCCCCTCGAATCTGCCATCGGCCTCTTTCGCCGCAAAGGCGTTCCCGTTCACACCATCGCCGTCGGCGGCCACGCCGAACCCCCCGATATCGTCATCGAATCCGTCGAAACTCCCCGCCTCGTTTGGGCCGGACGTCCCGTCATGATCCGGGCTCTCGTCCGCAGCCCGGGATTCGCCCATCAGGCCGTCCCCATCCGCATCGAATCCGGTGGCAAGTTCATCGTCGAAGACACCATCCAACTCACCGGCGAACCTCAGGAGGTCTCCCTCGCCCTTATCTCTCGGCTGCCCGGCTTCCACTTCCTTGAACTCCAGATTCCTCAACAAATCAACGAGCGCTTGAGCGCCAACAACCGCCGTTCCTTTGGAATCGAAGTCGTCGATGGGCAACCCCGCTTCGGCATCCTCGACGCGAACGATGGCTCCTTCGCAACCGCCTCCGCTTACCTTCAAAAAGAACTCGGTGCCACCGTCACCCGTCTTGAACCCGGCAGCGGCTGGGGCAACCGCATGGCGGACTGGCTCGAACTGGACGGACTCCTCATCAGCTCCACCGGAGCCGCATCCTGTCCGGGCGAATGGCTCCACTACATCGCCCGCTTTGTCCACGAATTCGGTGGTGGCCTCCTCCTCACCGGCGGCCCGGGAGAATTCGGGCCCTTCCGCTGGCAAGGCACCTCCGCCGACCGCATCCTCCCCTTCCTCCGCGCCTCCGAGCCCGAACCGCCCGACCTCGACGAACCGTTTCCCCTCAAAATTTTCGAATCCATCTCCGAGATGCCCATCCTCGATATCGGCGAAACCCGCGCGGCATCCCGCGTGGTCTGGGAATCCACACCCCCCATCTTTGGCGGACTCAACCGCCTTGGACAACTCCGTCCAGGCACCCAAATCGTCGCCGGCCATCCTACCCTCCGTAAAAACGGTGCACCCCTTCCCGTCTGGCTCGCTCGGGAAACCGGCAACGGCCGCGTTTTCGTCTTCGCCACCGGCATCACCGGACCCTGGGGCCACGAATTCGAAACCAACTGGGGCGAAGTCCCCGCCTCCGCCAAGCCCGCACCCACCCCCCCCGCCAACGATCGCCGCTACACCCGCCGATTCTGGGCTCGCCTCGGCGAATGGCTCACCGCCCGTAAAACCGTCCGGGCCTACCAGCCGGTCGAAATCGACCTCGCTCGTCACGTCGCTTTCGTCCACGAACGGGTTCGCGTCATGGTTCGCGCCCGTGATCCCGACCTTCGCCCCCTCCCAGAAGCTGAAGTCGACATCGGTTTTGCCCACGACGAACGCTCCAAAACTCGCGCCGTTTATGATGAATCGCTCCGCGCCCATTTCATCGATGTCCAGGCGGATCGCCCCGGAGACTACCTCGTCACCGCTCGCGTTCGACTCCCCTCCGGCGAAGTGACCCAAACGGAAACCCCCCTTCGCATCCAAGCCATCGACCTTGAAAGCTACGACGCCCGGGCCCGGCCAGACTTCCTCAAACGCCTCGCCGAACTCACCGGTGGCGCCTCCCTTCACGCCACCGACGAAACCTTAGCCGACCAGCTCAGCCGCCTTCTTGGACGCCCCGCCGCCCGATCCACCCTGGCCACCGGCTCCCTCTGGAACCACCCCTTCACCCTTCTCCTCCTTACCGCTCTTCTTGCTGCCGAATGGACCTTGCGTCGCCGATCCGGCCTCGCCTGAACCATCCTCCCTAAGGCTCAGGCCTCCAATCTCCCCTCCCCTGACACCTCATGCAACGGATCATCCAACACCTCCCAGGTATGGTCGGCCAGTAAACGCACCGTCGCCACATGACGCCGTCCTCCCGGCCAGGCCGAGGGCTCCACCAACGACGCCCACCACCTTCCATCCGTTCGAGCATAAATATAATAAGTGTGCCCAATGATCGGCTCATGCCGAAACTCCGCCTCATAAAGCCGGTGCGAAATCTCCATCCGCCGCCGCAGCGCCTTCGCTTGCCGCGCCAACACCTCAACCTGACCATAGATCTGATCCAACTGCTGGCCCACCTGCTCCTCCATCGCCTGCACCGCCCGCGCTCGCGTCTTCCCCATATCCTCCGGGCGGATCGCCACCCCGCCCCGCTCATGGGCATACGGAAGAATACTCAAAATCATGT
>JBDNCR010000248.1:0-3838 GCA_046719555.1 Verrucomicrobiia bacterium
CGCCAGATAAGCTAACGCGCGGGGGGAGGCCACCGCCGCCCAACACCGCTTGACCGCTTCCAACAACTCCTCTCCGGTCCGCACGCCGAGGATCGTTTCATACTGACCGGCCATGGAAGCTCCCGCTGCATCCTCTGCCGTCGCGGATGACCGCACGGCAACCGGCGGCGCACCCATGCCTTCCCAAGCGTCAACAATGGCCCGGGCAATCTCCGGCGACATCCCCCCGCCAAAAGAAGCGCGAAAAGCAGCCGTGGTAATAGCAAAACCGCCAGGCACCGGCAACTCGGCCCGAAGCAGTCGGCCAAGATTGACCGCCTTCCCGCCAACGGTCTCGGGGTCTTGACAGAGCTCAAGAGGCAGGATGTGGGGAATCACCGATACTCTGCTCCGTCAAACGCTCGTAAGCCGCCCGTCTCACTGCCCACATAAACCCGTCCACCCGTGACCCACGGCGAGCTCATGGTCAGTCCCAGTTCCCCGGGTCGAGCGGGATCATTGAGAAGAATTTTCTCGGCAACCGAACCATCTTCAGGTTCCACCACATGCAGGTAACCATCGGCGGACGTCACATAAATCAGCCCCTTCAACACCGCTGGACCCGCCAACACGGGACTCTGGCTCAGCCGCGCCCGCCAGACCTCCTGGCCATCCTCTAGACGAAGCATCACCAGCTCGCCGTTGCGCACGGGAACCACCACCCGCCCCTCTTTCACGGCCACCGGTCCGAGCACCGCATCGGGCTGGCGTGAACGCCACAGCTCGCGACCCGTCGCACGATCCATCGCAATCACGAAACCCTCCGGATTCGGATCGGCGAACACAAAATCGCCATTGCCCACCCCGATCAGCACCGTATCCCCGGCCACGGTCACCGGACCCGTGGCCGGATGCGGCACCGAGGTCCGCCACACCAACCGCTCACTCGATGCTGGATCAATCCGCAACGCCACCACCTCCTTACCGTTAAACCCGCTCCCAATAAAAGCCACTCCATCCGCAATCGCCGGAGAACTCTCCGGATCGGCAATATCGAACCGCCAAACCTCCTCTCCAGTTGAGATTCGCACCGCAAACACATAACCGGGATGACCGATCGGGCGGCGCGTTTTGCTATCTTCAATCGCCCCAGCACCCACCACCACGATATCCCCATCAATCGCCGGGGAACTCTCCACATGAAGAGTCGTTGGCACCACCCAACGCACCTCCCCCGTCTCCGCATCCAAACAAATCAACGGCGCATCTTTGTCATAATGCAAACCTTGCCCAATCAGAAGGTTCTTTCCATCCGCCGTCAGCGCCGGCGAACTGAAAAAACCCTGCATGTCCTGCTGCCCCGCCCGGTCCAAGGTCTCCGTCATCCAAATTTCGCGGCCCGTCGATGCATCAAGGCAGACCACACCACCAAAGCTGCGCGGAGGATCTAACAAAGTGTAGGCTGCATACACCCGCCCATTTCGAACCAGAGGCGAAGAGAGCCACATCGCGTTTCCCACCCGATACGACCAAACTTCGCGAAGCTTGACCGGAGAAGGTCCATCACCGCCCAAACGCGAAGAATTCCGGCGAAACATCAGTGCCTGCCCCCCCTCTGCCTCCACCACAGGAGGCATCTCCAAAGTGACCGGCACCACCGCTCCCCGTTGCTGTCGGGCGAGGATCTCCAGGGCCACGGCCGACCAGTCGGTCCCGGAAACCGCTTCCGATGCCGCCAACCGGTCTGGTCTCCGGTTTTCCCCACCACCGGGCTCAAACAAACTCATCACCCACGGAATCAACAGACCGAGAGCTATCAACCCACCTACCACTCCGGCCAAACGGCCAGGATACCGCTTGCACGCTCTCCAAAGCTCACGCGGTTTAAAAAGCAAGGCAATGAAGCCGGCCACCGCTGCTAAAATTGCGGGAAGGATGGCGGCTCCACCCGTGACCAAAATCGGAACCACAGCTAAGGAAGTCATTGGCAGAGTCGATTACCACCCAAGGTAGAGGGGAAGAAGAGTTCCATATTTTCGAAAGGATCCATCGAGATTCTGCTCCTCGCGACCCGTCTGGAGAAAAAGGTCGCGGCTTTGCCCCCCTCGAACTTCCCGCACCAGCGCTGTTCGAAAGTGACCCGATGACGTGCTGATGCCTGCCAGAGACATTTTCGACTCATCATTGAGGTAACCGATCTCGCCGCTGTGATACGTCCAACCTCCAAGCACCTCCACTTCGGCACCGTCCGTGGCCTCAATCACCGACCCTCCATGTTCCGTTTTGATTCCCAAAACCACAAACCGACCACCCCGCACCTTCACATTGAACCCCCCGGGATCTTTCCTCGCATTCCATTCCGGATTGAGTTGTCGGGCCCAGACACTCTGCCCCATGAAATCCCACCGATCACCGCAGACATCCAAGAGGTGCACCTTCCCGCCAGGCACAGTGTTTCGATAACCACCGATGGTGGAATTTTTGATGATCACCGTGGAGGGAGCGGAATGCTCAAACCGAACCGGTGCCTTTCCGTAGTTATCGTCCAGCCGATCAAACAGCACCACCTCCGACGCCTCCGGGCCGATCCGGAAAAGCGGAGCATCAACCTCCGGCCAATCCCCCGTGTGGAACGTCGATCCCAGGCCCATAATCGCTTTCAACGGCCGCTTCAACACCACCGTGCTTCGAAACAGATACCGGCCTCTCGGGAAATAAATGACTTCTGCACCTGAATCAATTGCCGCCTGGAGCACAGGCCCCCAATCCGGCGGTGGTTCCTCACTGGCAAAAGAACGAACGTTGACCCATCCCGATGCGTCGCCCAATTCAACCCGCGGCGGATCCTCCCAAGGCAAATTCAAAGAGGTCTGTTGATCCGAACCCAACCGCTGGGCTGGACGTGAAACAAACTCGCGGACCAGCGGTCCATTGGCCACCAACGTTTCACCTCCCCCTTGACTCACAATCCCTCGACCGTATCCCTCAATTCTTACGTTACGCGCAAACAACGCAGGAGTCATCGCCCCGAAAGTCCACCGACGATTTGGCTCCACCTGCCACGACTCCACCGCCGTATTTCTTGAATCCCCGCCAACTAGTGAACTATCCACCAACACCACTGCACAGGTTGGGTCCGAATTGATGATCGCTGGAACCCGATTATTGCTTTCCAGTCCACGAATAAAAAGTGACTGACCCGAATTCCGAATGCCCGCCTCCCGCTGACCGCGAAGCCGGAGTCCATCAATCGTCACACTGTATTGATGAATGGTGCTCCAGATCCCAAAATCAAATCCCTCAATCTCCACCTCTCGAATCAAGGCCGGCCCTGGCCAGTTCGTCACCAATCCCAGACCTGCCCGGCCCGCTCCACCGCGGCCAATGGACCGAATCCGCACATTCTCAATCGTGCCTTGGTTGTTGTTCAAATAATGCAAGGCCACGGCACCCGGATTACCCTCCTCCACCTCAATGGTCAGATTGATCACCGAATTTCGGAAAGCCTGTCCCATATTGGACTTCGAGTCCATAAACTGATTGTGGGTCGAGATAAATGGCTTCGGTCGGTCTTTATCGTTAAACCCCTCCGATCGCGACCGAAGCCTCAGGATCGTCTTGTCCCGGCTTTGGCCCTGAAACACCACTCGCTTGTTGCCCAGGTAAAGCGTATCGGAAAAAAGGTAAGTGCCATCCGGAAAATAGAAGGTCCCCGTATCGTTCCGATCCTTGGGCTGAAAGTTCTGGAAGATCGGCGTGTTGTCCGTCACTCCATCCCCCTTGGCCCCAAGCTCCCGGACATCAATCCAACCGGAATCCTTCGGAGGTGCATAACCCAAGACGGGTAGCCCAGAGAAGA
>JBDNCR010000249.1:0-3834 GCA_046719555.1 Verrucomicrobiia bacterium
ATGCAGATTGGGTCGGGTGCCCTCACAGCCTGTGCTACTTATCATCTAATGTTTCTGCGGGAGCCGAAACGTGTGGCAGGGGACCTTGCTGTATTTCTCATCGGGACGTTGTTGCTATCGGCAGCCAGTTTGTTTGCCATGGTGCTGGCGGCTTTGTTCTACCTAGCCTTGGCGGTGCACGTGTGGATGAAGGCCGATTTCCGGACCGAGCTTATTAGAAACAGACAGGTTTGGTGGCTGATTGCTGGTTTTGCCATCCCTTTCACTTGCCTCGCTGGGTATTTTCTGTGGACACTCACCTTGGGCGCGAAGGCATCCGGGGTAGGAGGGACGGGAATTCTGAATCTCGCTTTTGCGATGTATGAGCTCGCGGGCTTGAATGGATTGGGTCCGGATCGAAATAGTATCCGCGAGAGCATGCTTGTGGCTTTCCGTCCATACCTGGCACCTCTGGTCGTTGGACTACTGGCCTATGCGGGCCTGTTTGTTGTAGCATGGAGAAATGTGTGTGCCACGGATCGTGAATACATGGATCCTCTTTTGGCAGGGTTGGCGTTGTTTTTCGGCGGATGTGTTGTGGCGTTTCTGGTAGGAACCTTGGGAGGTTTTCGTCTTTTGGGGCGGCATCTGACGCCCATTTTCCCCATGTTGCTGATGCTGGTCGCGGCTTTCATTGTTGTGTCATGGCGCAGCAAAGCAGGGAGAGTTGTTGTGGTGCTTTTTCTTGTTGTGATGATGGCTTCATCCCTCAATCTTCGATTTAATCCCCGTTTCGCTAAGGATGATTACCGGGGTGCGGCAACCATTGCTCAACAAGTTCTAGATGAGGGAAAAGCCGTTTGGTGGGCGGCGGACGGGGTGGGGGCACGCTATTACGGGATTGAACCGAGCCTCTGGATTGAAGGGACAATGGCGCCGGCTCAGTCAGGCATTTTTTACGCCAACAGCCGGGAATCCGACTATCTGTCGAGGCTTCCAGAGCCCTCTGTCGTGATTCTTTCGAAGGAGGACATTTATGATCGGAAGGGGGCCTTAGGAGAGTGGCTCGGCGCGCGGGGTTGGACGGTGGTGGAACGGTTGCCAGGATTCACGGTGTGGCGGCCGCGGGATGGTGGTCAATGAGGAGGGCGTGGAGAAGGGGGTGCATGAGTTATCTGGTGGCGTAGCCGATCCGGGGCGGTCGAGGCTTGATCGGAACCGCCACGTTGGCGGGGGTCGGCGGGGGCGTTTCTTCCGTCCTCTGGTGCGCGTCGTCGAGCTTGAAGGATCCGTATTTGGCCAAGAAAAGGGCGTAAAAGAGAGCAACGAGGAAAAGCTGGTCGGGAAGGAAGCTTTCAATGCGGAGGGCACCGGGAAAATAGCAGAGGGTGAAGGTGGTCAGATAAATGGTCAGCCACTGAAGCGGGGGGTCGAGCGGTTCGTTTCGTGAGAGTTTCATGTAACGGATCATTCGGACGACAAGGGCTCCGGTCCACGCGAGGAAAAGCATGAGGCCAAGGATGCCGAACCGGTCGATGATGGAAAGGAAGCCGTTGTGGAGATGGCCTCCAATGACGAAGGCTTCGTTTCGGGTCATCCAAGGGGTTTCACCGGTATTTTGGAGGAACGGTAGGGTCGCCATAATGTCCTCCTGAGGCAGAGAAAATCCGCGGCCGATGATGGGCTGTTGAGGAAAAGTTTTTTGGAACCATTCCTCAGCCACTTCGGAACGGAAATCGATGGAGCCTTTGGCATCAGCCACGACATCGTAATCCCAGGGAGCGGGTAGGAAGGTGAGACCACGCTGGACAATCTTGGGCAAGCCGACGAGGGATTGGAGAGCGATCACGGCAGCGAGAACCATGCCCATGGGGAAAATGACCAGGATGCCCCGGAATCCAAAGTCACGAAATCCGGCGCAAGCGATGAGGCACATGCAGATGGCGAGAGCGGAGCGGTAACCGGAGGCGAGGCAGAAGAGAAGACCGAGGATAAAGGCGAGGGCATGAAGGACTTTTCCTCCGGTGACGAATTCTTGGAGTCGGGTTCCAGAAAAACTCCAGAGCAGGAGCAGGTATCCGTAGTTGCCGAGGAATCCCCAACGCCCTCCCATCTCGACCTCGGTCACCCCGGCGAAAGAAACCCCGGAGTAGAAGTAGAAGATGGTGTTGGCGGTGGAGGGGACGAGAGTGGTGATGAGTTTGATGGCAAAGTCGAAGGTGGCGATTCCGAGGACGATTGCGGGAAGATGGCGGAAGGTGCGGGGATCGATCCGCATGGACATGACGACAAAATAGGCGGCCAGCGCCAAGAGGATCGAAACGTAGGCCCGCCCTCCCCAAACGTTGGAACCGAAGATGCGCATGGCGAACCGGTCTTGGACACCGTGATAGAGAAGAACAGTAAGGAAGATGAAAAGGAGAAGAGCATCGGGCATGGGGCCGGTGAGGAGGCCCTTTTTCCGGAAAATCACCTGTTCGATGATGAACTTGACGATAAGGAGAAGGAAAATCATCTCGGCGGGCCGGAAGGGGAGAGGCAGACCAGGGATGGATCCGGGGAGGAAGATAAAACCGACGGCGACGACCCAGAGGTATTGGCTGATGCCGAACATGAGGAAGAGGCCGAGGATAATGACGGCGGGATAAAGCACGACGCGTGGATGTCCAAGGGCGGCCTCGGCACCGAGGTAGAGGCACAAGGGGACGGCAGCAAGAAGGGCGAGGAAGACGATCACCTTGGAGGTGATGAACATTTCGAGCCCGCGCGGGCGGTGGGTCGGGACGTCAGACACGCTGAAAGTAATGTAGCGGGAGCTGGCGTGGGGGTAAAGGCAGATGTGGTGGGAGGTTGGGATCAGGGGAGGAAGGGGGTGTGCTGCAACTGAAGAACGGGGTGAGGGCTTGACGGGGTGTCGAGGGTTCCTCCTTTCCGACCGCTTGACGGGGCGTTTAGCGTCGGGGGGTGAGTTTGCCGCAGGTCCAGATTGGAAGCCTCGACCTTTTTTGGATGCCCCAGCTCTTTCGGGCGTTGGAACCGATCAGCCGACCGGAACTGTTATCGACGTGGTCATGGAGAAAAAAGGGACCGGGGGTATCTCCGGCGACCAATGCCTGGTGGTTGCACGAAGCTCTCTGGCTCTACAAGCGGTTTCCGTGGTTGCAAAGGCATAATAAGACCTATGACAGCCTGTGTGCTGCGTTTGATCGTTGGTTGACATCGCAACTCCGACCGGAAGTGGACGTGCTCTATTTTTTGTCGGGCTGTGGCTTGGAATCGCTCCGGAGAATGCGTGCGTGGGGTAAGTCGGTGGTGGTCGATGCTGGCTCAACACACACAGATTGGCAGCACCGGGTTGTGGAGGCCGAGTTTCGCCGCAACGGACTGAGGTATCCGCTGTTTCCGGAAAGTTACCGAAGTCGGGTCCGGACCGAGTTTATTGAAGCCGATTTCCTCCAAATTCCCTCAACCTTTGTCAAACAGACATTCCTTGCGGCAGGGATTACTGAAGAGAAAATCTTGATGGCGCCTTACGGAGTGGATGTCGATCAGTTTACGCCGCGGAAGGAGGAAGACATTCAACCGATGTTCCGTGTGCTATGTGCCTCAGGCGTTAATTTGAGGAAAGGTGCACGGATCCTGGTTGAGGCTTGGCGAAAACTGGGCTGGAGGGATACCGAGCTCCACTGGATAGGATGGCCCGAAGGGCCGGAGGTTCGGCATCTCTTTTCTGAGCCATTGAGAGGAGTCGTCTGGCATTCTTGGAAGTCGCATGGGGCCTTGTCGGCACTTTATCGCTCCTGCGATGTTAAGGTGCTCCCCTCGTTTGAGGAGGGTTTTGCCCGAGTTTTGGTG
>JBDNCR010000025.1:0-10490 GCA_046719555.1 Verrucomicrobiia bacterium
AGCCTCCGTTAAAAGTGGCCGGAAACACGAGGAACTCGTGCAAACCCTTTAATTCACTCCAACCGTCCCGATGATAATCCCCGCCCAATTCCCTCCCGAAGGCTATCAGATTCGCCGCCTTCTCGGTGACGGAGCCAACGGTTTGGTCTATCTAGCCGTCGATCTCCGCGACCAGCGGGAGGTGGCGCTCAAAGAATTTCGGATTGGCGAGGAATCCGCCCAGAGGTTTTTCCGCGAACTCTCCCTCCTCTTCACCCTGAATCATCCCCATCTGATCCGCTGCTTGAATTTCGTTCACGGAAAAGACGCCTCCAACTTCCTCGTCCTGGAATTCGCGCCGGGCGGAAGCCTCCGTCAACGGCTTAACCAGGATCGAACCTTGTCACTTGAGGAAACCGAGATCCTCGCCCGGCACATCGCCGGAGCCCTCGAGTGCGCCCACCGCCACTCCGTCATCCACTGCGACGTCAAACCCGAGAATATCCTGCTGGCCAATCTCCCAAATGAACCCCTTCAATTCAAGTTAACCGATCTCGGGATCGCCCATCATCGCCTGCGGGATCCCCTGCCCCGCCTCGGCGGCTCGCCCCGCTACATGGCCCCAGAACAGTTTTACCACCACCCCACACCCGCCTCCGACTTTTATTCCTTGGGCATTGTTCTCTTTGAGTGCCTGACCGGCGAAGCCCCCTTCGTGGGCAACAACGAATACCTCTTCAACGCTCATCAACAAGAGCCGCCCGATCTGGAGAGTATTCCCTGCCCATCATGGCGCCGACTCCTCTCCCAAATGTTGGACAAGCATCCCGACCAACGCCCCACCTCCTGGGAAGCCATGGAAAATTTGCTCAACCGGGCAAAAGTTCCCTCCCCGGCACCGACCAGCCCCACGGCCCTTGAAATTCCCGCCAGTCTGCCCCTCGCTGAAACCAGGTTGTCCCAAGGCATGCTCATCCCGCTCGGCGAGGAACGATTGATCCCCGGTGCCCGCGACCTCTGGCTCCCCTTTGCCTCACGCTCCAGCCGCTTGTGGGTCATTGATGAGCGGAGCATCGATTGGCTCGACGTCGAATCTGGCAAACTTCAACCCCGGGAAAAAATTGGCCGTTTTCTCATCGGCTCCCTTCCCGTTCTTGGTGACGCCCGAGCGGCGGTCTTCAGCGACGAGCTCCATGTCTTCCCCAATCCAGAGGGTAGACCCAATATCTTTCCGGTGCCTCCCCAACTCTGTTCACTCATCGAACTGACCGACGGAGGCTTTTGGGCCGCCGACGGCTATCAGGTCTTCCGCCTCGACCATCGCGGACGCCTTCTCTGGACCGAATCCTGCCCGTCCTACGTGGCTCCCACCCTTCTGGCCGCCTCACCGGACGGCCACCTTTTGGCCGCACGTGGCCCCACGCTCCCTGCCCTGATGCACTGGTCCCCAAAAGGCCAACTGCTCGGGGTCTTTTCCTCGGGTGAGCCGATCCTCGGTTTGGGTTTCGATCCCCAGACCAATGCACCTCTTCTCGTCGTTCCGGGAACCCGCTCCGAATCAACCTGTCGCCTCATGGCCCTTGAGAATGGTCAGTTAAAAGAACGGAGCGGCCTCAACGAGCGGGTCTTCGCCTCCCGCTGGATCTCTGGTCATTTTCTCCTTTTTACCATGGGCCACGAGGTCGTGATCATGAATACCTCAGGCCAGATTATCGGCCGGATGGAGGTTTCCGGCTCTCCGGTTCAAGTGGTTTGGATTCCACGCCTCCCCGGCTTCGCCGTCCTCTCGACCTTAGCCGGAACCTCCCGCTTCCAGCGCTATCAACTGCAAACCGTCCTCTCCTCGGAGGAAGCTCCTGCCCCTTCTTATGTCCACCACGTATAACTTCATCATTTGTCAGCATCCGATCGATGGCATGCGACTCGCCTTGCGAAGCTTCAACAAAAGCGCCGAGCGCCGCTTGGCCCTCCTCACTCGCGATGCCGAAGCGGCCATCCTCTTTCTCGGCCATTGGTGCCCCCCCGACTACCTTGGCTTGGCCGGTCTCCTTCGCTTCGACGTGGAACAACTATCCATTCCCGTGCAGGAACAGGGGCAACGGGTGCATGTCGTTTGTTCCTCCCGTTCCGGAGCCGAACGACCTCACTCGGAACTGCTCGATCGGCTCCGGCTCCGCTTGGGTTCCTGGGGATCCGTCAACGTGGTCCTCCACTATCCCAATCTGGATGCCGACCTACCCCCCTTGCATTCTCGCGATCAGATCGTCTGCCTCTGGCAAATTCAGGATATCCCCGGTCCAGAACATGAGGAGGCCATGGCTCTTCTCCGCGAGCGGATCAGTAGCAGCGGGTCCTCCTTCCACGGCCTCCGCTTCTACTCACGGGCAGGCACCAAGAGCGAATCCGATGAGACCCGGCATGAACAGATTAAGCAGCTCTTGAAGGAGAACCGTCAGGAAAAGCTCATGCTTCTCTGAACCCTCACCTCATGAACTCCGTCATCAACTCTCCACACCTCAACCTCCGCACGATCGTCCCGCCGATCGTTTGGGGCGGGTTCGGCCTGAAGATGGCCCACGATCTGGCCAATGATCTAACGACCTTAAGTGCCCTCAAAATGTCGCTCGACCGGGCCGCCACCGAGCCGGCCCCCGAAAATCTCCAACGCACCGCCCACATTCTGGGCATGGTCATTGATTCGATCTCCAACCGCCTCCGGGGCATGACTTTTCTCCGCGAGCGGTTCGACTTCAGTGAATCGCGCCTGGATGGAGAACGGCTGGTGCGCGAGTTGGCGAATCACCTCGAACCGTTGGGATGGCACGTCGAGATTCCGCCAACCTGTCCGAAAAACCTCTTTTGCCATTTCGAAGTTCTTCTCCTGGTGATCTTGGCCCTCCATGCCCATCTCGCCTCGCCCCGAAGCCTCCATTGCTCCCTGCCGTCAAGCTCGACCAGCACCCGTCGGTCCATGATGGTCCTGCACCTCGGCCCCGTCTCGTCCGACACGGAACCTTGGGAGTTGGATCATCTCATCGGTTCCCTCCAGCAGCTTCTCCGATGCATGGGTGGCCTTCTCGAATGTCAGAATGGAGAAGGTCGGCCCTCGATCCGAATTTTGCTGGCCAAAAGTTGTTGAAGGAGGTCTCCCCATGAGTTTACCCGCCACCCTCACCTCACCCGCCCCCTCCAAATGCCCGATTAGCCGGATCAAAAACTGGATGAGTCGCGTCCTTCTCAAAGCCAACCCCTCGACCCCGCCAACCGCAAAATGTCCGCTGGGATTTGATCAACCCTCCAACAGTGTCTTCGTGGCCAAGGCCGCCCAAGAAGCCGCCCAAGCCCCTGTGATCCCGGGCGATCCGGCGGCCAACCGATTGCTCCAAGAAGCCCGGGAGGCGATCTACCATTGGCCTCCCCATTTCCCCGGTTTCTGCTGCCAGCTCATTCTCGAAGAGGAACATCAAGCTTGGAACGGGCATCTTCGAGCCGCCCATAGCCGCGATTATGACCTCCAACTCCAAGGCTTCTCCAAGCCCGCTTGGTTGCGATTCCATATCGAGGAATTCCTCGCCCACCGCGAGCACCCGTCCGTTAGCCGCATGGCCTCCCCCACCGGAGTGGAGTTCGGCGATGATCATCGGGTGTGGGGACAAAGGATTGACTTCCTCGGTGACAAGATGGGCAGCTGGTATCGAATCCTCAACCGCAAGCTCACCATGATCGGGCGGAATTATGGCGAGCACAGCTTTGTCATCACCATTGACGATCACCTCGAATGTAAACCCGGCACCTTCGCCGCCACTCACTACACCGCCTACTACCGCGACCAGAAAACCAACCGGATCAAGCGGGTTGAAGCCTTCCACGATTCTTACGTGCAAGTCGGCACCGAATTTCTGCCCTCCTCTCGTCGTTACGTGGAAACCTCTGACGATGGCATGATCTCTCGCTGCATCCACTTTCGTGATCACCAACTTTTGAGCTGACCATGAAATTCCATCCCAACCCTCTCGAACCCTTCAAACCCTCCCGCCTGCTGATCCGGCCCTCAAATGATGCCTACGAGGAAGTCGGCCAGTCTTACCTCGCCACCACGGAAGCGCAACATGCCACCAAGCATCGCAGCCGACAGATCGCCGCCTCCGCCGTAAAGTATCTCCGGGAACGAGCCGGGGGGGCTTCCCAGCTGCTCGAGCCCGATGTCATCAAGGTTTTGCAAATCTTGGCCGAAGCCATGGCTCGCGGCTTGGACCACCCGGTCCCTTTCTCTCAAGAAGTCCATCTCGAACTCCGCAAACTCTTCGGCACGGAATCGGACCCGTTTCGATCCTGGCAGATCGTCATTGCCGGCCTCATTCAAGCCGCCGAGCAGGAAATGGGCTTCGAGGAGTTTGTGATCTTCGACCTCTTCGCCATGCGCCTGATGCGGCTTTGCCGATTCCTTCATGCCTCCCGCGCCATGGAACCGCACCACGAAGCCATGGCGACCGAAGCCGCCCAACGTTTCCTTGCTTTTTGCCGCGGAGACCATGGTGAAGCCTGGTCCAAGGAACAAGAGGAAGCGACCCAACATCTTTTGCACGAGTTCTACACGGGCCTGACCGAAATGATGGGGACCGCCTCTGAGGCCGAGATCCGACTCTTTTTGGTTCGATTCGCTTCCGAACGTTTGGCGGTCCGTTATGAATGTAGCTTGCGCGAATGGCAGTTCCTTTTCGCCACTCTTGAACAATGTGTCCAAAGTCGCGTCGGCCTTGATCTCGCCCGTCACTCCCGTCATCTCTTCCAGGGACTCCAAGACGCCTCCTCTTTGATCGGATTTGCCGGCTCGGCACATCGGAACCTAAGCAAGCTGCAAGCTCAAGCGGCAGCCGAAGGTTTCCCCGATAGCATCGATTTCGGACAACTCCTGCAAGCGTCCCTGGCCGAAATGGTCATGAACCAGGCACCCAGCGAAGAAGCCCCGCCTCCCCTCTTCCTTTGGGCGATCCTGAACGGACAAAGCCTCTTCAGCTCTTGTCCGCCCGAAGCCTTCCGCAAGGCCACCAAAATCTTGAGCCAGGTTCTTTTGACGATTGCGGAGAGAGCTTGGGTTGACCTCGTCGACGAACCTCTGCGGCAAATGCAGCGGGCGGTCGAGTGGGTTGCTGCCCGGCGCCGGTCCGCCCATTGGATCGATGATCTCGCTGAGCGAAGCGCCCGTAATTTGGCCGAAGGTCTGGAAATCCTCCGGTCCAACAGTCGGCTCAGCGGCGATCTGGTCGGCTTGATCAATCATGCTGCCCTCTCCGAAATCTACTTTCGCCACCCTGAACTCCAAGCGGCCTACCTCCGAAGGTGGTTCATCATCCACGTGGCCATGCCCCAAATGGAAACTGGTTGGCAACACTCGCGAACCATCGCCTCATCGCTCAAGACCGCCTTCAATGCCACCTCACCCGATCTGCCACTCCACAACGCCGTCGCCGATGCCATGGAGCACCTCGAAAAATTGGGTACTTGGGTCGGGGAAGCCGAAAAGGCGATCGCCGTCTGGCCTCACCTCACCGTCCACGGGCTCGATGCGGACAAATTCATTCCGGACCCTGTTTGCCAGCGGGACGCTCTTTGGGTTCTCCGCCGCCTGGTTTTGAACTGGCTCCATCTGGGTGGCAGGCGGGCCACCCGTTCCACCCTCCGCTGGATCGCCCAGGAAATCGTCCCCAATGCCGTGCACCCCCGCCTGGAAGACTTTGAACAGACCTACCAGCAGCTGGTGGTCATGGTCGGGCAACATGAGGCTTTGAAAGCGTCTGATTTTCCTCCTCTGGTCCAAGCCGTCGTTGATGGCACACCCCGCGCCGTGCTTAGCATCCGGCTCTGGCAGGAAAGCGGCGGCGTGGCCGAATGCGCGGCCCAAATGATTTATCAAAAACTTCCCGCCTATGCCGCCGAAGCCGGAACCATCAAGGGCGCCTTTGGTGAGAACTCGTTGGAGCTCTGCACCCGTGACCAATCGCTCATTTTGCGGCGAATCGCCCTCAGCCTCGACCCAGACATCGAAGATCCCGTGGAATTTGTTCAGCTCTGGTGGAATAACTTGGTCAACGCCTATATCCGCACCCGCACGCCCAATCTCTTCGCCGTTCAGCTTCAATGCCTCAAGGAGGCTGCCGAGCAAAAACTCGGACCAGCCGCCGGAGTTCTGGTCTCTGATATTCTCGCTCCCATTCTCCCCGGTGGTGAAGAAGTTGATCGCCCCAAACGACCCCAAAGGCTGCAGTGGCGTCGATTGTCGTCAGACGGTCCCCTTCGCCACCATCTTCCCAAAGAATTGAGTGTTTCTCTGAAAGCTTTCTTCGAGGAGGAAGAGAGCCAATGGAATTCCTGGCTCCAAGCCCACCGACCGTCCGCCCTGGATCAGGCCCAAGGTTTACCGTTGAACGGCAACCAGCATCAGGCCCCTCCTCACCTCTTGAACCACTGCGAGAAAACTTTGGCCGAACAATGGCCTTGGTTTCTTCTGCACGGAGGCCTTGATGACACGGCATGCTCCAAGGCCGCTCAGCGCTTGGAGGGTAAGCCTGAGACCGCCGCAACCTGGGAAGCCTTCATCCGGAGCTTGGCAAATGTTGCCGCTTCCGAGCTTGGCCGTTCTGACTTGGCCCGAACCCTCTATCTGGAACATTGGCAGGAATGGCTGCTTCAATATCGGGCCGGTATTTTCCTCGCTCGGGAAAGCACCAGATTGGCCGAGGCCATGGCTTCCCATCTCCATCAAGTTATTCCGGAGATGCTCTCCACCGCTGGACATTCCGTTGACGCCAACAAGTGCACCCGCGATTTCACCCACGTTCTCCAGACTTTAGCCACCCTCCTTCAGCACCAAACCGCCGCCTCCACCCGGCTCCATCTCCACCGTTTCATTGTACAAATGGTCGCCCCTTACACCCAATACTCCCATGATGTCTGGGCCATGGTGTGGCGGTCGGCCGAATTCAAAAGGCCGCGCGAAGAAGATCCAGCCGTGGACACCCTCCTCACCGCCTGGTTCATCGAACTGGAGAATTGCGGTCGCAACCTAACTACTCTCCGTCCCATTGCAGAACGCTTTAACGCTAGCGATGAGCCCGTCTTTAGCTCGGAACCCGTTGAAGAAGCGGCCTGGCGAGACTCGGTTAATCTCCTTTTATCGCTGGCTGCCATCACCAGCTTGGAGGATCAACGCAAAGGGCTCGACCTTCTGGCGGAAGAAGCCGTCGGCTCCCTCCCGATCGACCTTGAGGTCTTCGCCTCGAGAGTCGACGCCGTCATGACCGCCGTGAAAGATTGGTTCCTGGACCTTGATCTCAAATGCCTTCGGCTGGCCTTTTCCCACCTGAAAGAGGCCATCCAACGACAAAGCAGCTTCCGCGCAGGCCTCGCCCACCTCCCCAACCTCAGCACGAAGCTGGGCCAATTTCTCAAACTTCCCCAAGCTCATGCCGGCGCCCTGCTGGCGGGCGCTCTCCGGGAAGTTTTCGCTTTTCCCCCCAACAGTAGGCCCATGGGACTTTCGTCGGTTCACAGCTGGACCTCCTGGGTCCAAGGGCAGCTCCCCGGAAGTAGTGAAAGCGATTGGCAACGTCTGCAAACCGCTTTGTCGAACCTTTTCGCCGACGTTCCCGGAGTTGACCAAGTCGCCGACTCACAACTCGAACAGTTAAACCGGGCGCAGAATGAGGTTTCCATCATTCAAAACCTCTGGAAAGCAGCCGCCTCATTCTCCTCTTCGGGAACCGGAGCCAACGATGGATTCGGCCAACCTCTCTCTCTGGCGCGGCGCCTCGCAGTCGAGGCCGGTTTGAGCCATACCGATCCCAGCCCAGTTCTCGAATGGTTCACCCAACAGTGTCTGCGTGCGAATCGGCCGGTTGAGATCGGTCCCGCACTCGATCTGGCAACCCAGTTACGCGAACACTTCCAATCTCTCCTCGACCAATCTCCCGCGCTTCAAACCCTCCTCGAGGAATTTTTGAAGCAGCTCCCAAGCAGCATCGTCGCCGTCAAACTGATCAGGCATTCCCAACAACTCGCTCAAGACGTGGTCGATCGATCCGGGGTTACCCAAGGCGAGCAAACGATTGATCCGGTAAAATGTCGTCGCGACGTCTCCCTTCTGCTCAACTCCGCTGGCTGGCAACTCCTCCATGGTCAAGGCTCCCCTTCGCGGTGGTTTTCCACAGCCATCGCCCCGCACCTGCAAGAGCCCGCTAAACAAATGTCCAGCCGCGTCTATCGCACCCTGATCGACCTGACCCGCCAGTCCTGGCACCCCCTCGAACATGAGGTTGTCGCCTCTTCTTTCCATGATTTAGCCAACGCATGAAGGCTCTCCACCGTTCGCATTTGACCCTCTTATCGCCAGCGGAACGCACCGTCTTTCTTTCCTTTAAAGCGTCAGCTTGGGAGGACAGCCCAATCCACGAACCCTTTGCCTCCCGAACAGGCAAAGGCGGGGTGACGCTTACTTCAGCCCACTGGCGCCATTCCTCGGGCTCGGTCGGACGATGTGCGCTGATTGCTTCAGAAAGGATCGAAATTCTCAATCTCATGGTGTTTCCGGCTAACGCTTCCCAGGTTCCGATTTTTGCCTCTGAGATCATTCTTTTTGGCGGCAAAATCTCAGTGGCCGTGGTCGATTGGCAGATGGCTTCGGGCCCAACGGCTTTACCAGATCAAGACCGTTCCATCTTAACGCGATTACATGCCTCTTGGACGCCCGCTTTAACCCCTGGCGGCACGTTCCCCGACTGGGCCCAGGCCCACTTCACTCCCTTTTGCCTCTACACTCGGCCTCAGTCTGCAAAGGAAACCCAATCGATCCAGGACGCCTTCACGCACTATTTCCAAACCTGGCTCAACCAATGCGCCCCTCGTTTGGCTCCAGAAAGTGTTCCCACGGAAAACCATTTAGACTCCTATCTTCATCACCATGTCGAGCACACCCCGGGACGACCGTTCCTTACCAAGGTTTTCGGCTCGGACTGGGCAGAAGCTTATTTCCGCTCCTTCATGTATGCCCCGATTGGCTTTGATCCAATTTACATGAAACCGTCGGAGTCTTCTTCACTTCCTGTTCTCCGTCCGGCCTTTGCCAAACACGGAAACCCCCTTACAGTCTGAACATGGTTTCCTCCCCGTTTACTTTCCTTGTCCAAGATATTATCGACGAACTTCCGACGGTCCGTCGATATCGCTTCGATTACGGATTAACGCCCATGGAATTCTATGCCGGACAGTTTTGCGTGGTTGTCCTCCCTGGGTCCTCTCCTCCGCTTACCGGTGCCCTCAGCCTGGCCACCTCACCTCTTCGACGAGAAAGTTTCGACCTTGTCGTGAAGCGAACCGGAAACTTCGGGACACGGTTCTACGATTCCGTCAAAGCGGGCGACGTCGTCACCATGAAACCGCCCGCTGGCACGTTTGTACTTCCTTCAAACAGCTCACAACCGGTGATCCTGGTAGCTTTTGACTATTGCGTGACTGCCGTTCGTGCCATCTGGCAATACTTGGAAGATATTCAAGATTCCCGTCGGGTGCATTTCCTTCATGTGGTGAGAGGTTCCGAACCAAATCTTTTTTCCAACGAATTTTCGGAATCGTCCTCCCCCCATCGGACCTACCTGCCCATCGCTCTATCCACTGGCTCTTCATCCATTCGCGTTGAGGAAATCCAAAGTCGAATTCCTGACTATTTTCAACACCAACTCTTTGTCGTCGGAGAGGGCACTGAAGTGATCCCCTTGATGACCGAACTAAAGGCGGTCGGTTTTCCAAAAGATTTCCTCCACGTCGAACGCTGGAGTTGATCGCATCGATCAAGTCGTTTCTTCACTTGCCCAAGGGAAACCTGTGCCTAACCACTTAGCAACAAAACTGACTCGTGAACCACAGGATTTCGAACTTGCCCACGGTCCCTGGCTGAGCCTCCATGGCCGCCAGGGCAGCTCATTGATTCAGTGCTTGGCGGGAGATATCTCCCATTTGTTGGAGTTGCCGGCGGAACGGGTGCTCCAAACCTGCCTTTCGAACTGGACCACCACTCCAATTAACTTTTCTCAACAAACGCATTACCAGGAATTGGGCTTCATTGACTTTGCCGCCAAAAAGATGCTGGCCCACTTGTGGGTTGGTCGTGCGGGTTGGTGGCTCTTGTTAAAACAACCGATCGACGAAACACCGATCCTTCCCCGGCTGGAACCCCTCTTCACCGGATTGATCAGCTCCGGGTGTGGACGCCTTGATGCCGAGCGGTGGTTAATTTCCAAGCTTCAGGCCAGTGGCGACTGGGACCTCGTCACCCTATGCCGTCCCAGTCCCTTGGAACTTGGTTCCAGCCTGTCAACCTATGGAGATCTTTCTTTACGGGAAGTCGTTGAGAATCCCAATCTTTGGTTGAGAGAATCATCTCGCTTGACCTGCACGGTCGGCTGGTGGGGCGTCCCCGATATCGAGGCTCCCGGCTCTGCCCTCTCCCCCTTGGGCTC
>JBDNCR010000250.1:0-3813 GCA_046719555.1 Verrucomicrobiia bacterium
CGTTGACGCGGTGGATGGTGCAACGTCCGTTCGGCTGGGGCCTGGATCTTCCCGATGAGGCGCGCAAACACCACCCGAGGCCGGTGCCGCGCACGGGGGGGCTGCCGCTCTGGGTGACGTTTGTGTTGATTTGGTTGGGGCTGGGTCTGAGTGGTCGGTCTCCGATGAATGGGGAGTGGTGGGGGGTGTTGTTGGGGGGGCTGATTTTTTTTCTGGTTGGGTTTGTGGATGATTTCCGGCCTCTAGGGGCGAAGGTGAAGCTGTGCGGTCAGTTGGTGGGGGGCCTGGTGGCGTGGGCGTGCGGGTTGGCGATTACGGAGATTACGTATCCGGTGGGCAACTTTTCGCTGAATGTTGCCGCGATTTCGGTTTTGTTGACGGTGTTTTGGCTGATTGCGGTTCCGAATCTGATCAATTTGATCGATGGTGCGGATGGGTTAGCGGGTGGGTTGGGTTTGCTGTTGCTGGCGACGGTGGCCTATGTGGGTTGGGTGGTGGAGGAGACCGATGTGGCGATTTTGGCCTTGGGCTTGGCGGGGGCGTTGCTCGGGTTTTTGGTGTTTAATTTTCCGCCCGCCCGAATTTTTTTGGGTGATGGGGGCGCTTATCTTTTGGGGTTTTTGATTGCGGCGTTGTCCTTGAAGAGTGAGGAGAAGGGTTCGGTGGCTGGGGTGTTGTTTGTGATGGTGATTGCGCTGGGGATTCCGATTGCGGATACGGTTTTGGCGCTGGTGCGGCGGGCGGTGCGGGGTTTCCCGCTGTTTCGGGCCGATGGGGATCATATTCATCATCGGTTGCGGGGGTTGGGGGTGAGTGATCGGCAGTTGGTGCTGGGGTTGTATGGGGTGACGGTGGTGTTTGCGTTGTTGGGGTTGAGTGTGTTGTGGTCGCAGGGGCGGACGCTGCCGATTGTGTTGGCGTTGGCATTTTTTGTGATGGTGATTGGGGTGCGCCAGTTGGGCTATGTGTGGCGCTGGAGCGATTTAACGTTGCAAATCATGCGAGCGTTTGAGCGGCGGAATGAGGTGCGTTATGCGTTGTTGCAGGCGGAGTTGCTGGAGATGGAGCTGGACCGGGTGACCGATCCGGAGGCCTTTGCGGCACGGATGATTGATGCGATGCAACGAAGCGGTCTGGAGATCGTGGGCGTGAATTCCGAGGCTTCCGGCGATGCGGTGGTGTGTGTGGAGGGGGTTTGTTTTGCGGTGCGGTTTCCGGCGGAGGCGCGGCAGGGGTCAGGGCATTGGCGACGGTTGACGGATTGTTTTGCGGATGTGGGGGCGCGGGCGTCGAGGAGGTGGAAGGGGGATTTTTCTGCGGCCTTGGCCGCGTTGGTGTCATGAAGAGGGGAAGCGGTTTGTTGCTGGTGCTGGCGTTGTTGGCCTGGTTGCCGGCTGGGGCAGGTTCACGGGAGGCGGTGTGGGCAGCGGGGTTGGCGTTGTTGGCAGCGGTGGTGTTGGCGGCTCGGGCGCGTGGGGAATGGCGGGAGATGCCGGGGTGGGTTTGGTTGGCGGGTTTTGTGGTGGTGTTGGCTCCGCTGTGGAGTTGGGTGTTGGCGGGTTGGCTGGAGCCGGGTTGGTTGGAACGGTTGGACCGGGAGGATCCGGTGCCAGGGCGGACGGCGGCGCGGTGGCCGTTGATGGCGGAGAGTTGGGCGCTTGGGGTGCTGGCGGTTTGTTGGGTTTGGGTGGTGGCCGCGTTTCCGCTGGATCGAAGTTTGCGCCGGAGCGGGTTGCGGTGGGTGGCGGCGTGGGGGTTGTTGTTGGTGGTGGTGGGGTGCGTTGATATGGGGATGGAGGGGGGTTGGTTGGGGTGGTGGGGATTTGCGTCGGGGGGGCCGTTTGCGAATCGGAATCAGTTTGGGTTGGTGGCGGCGGTGTGCGCGGTGGTTTGCCTCGCTCTGGCTTGGGAGGACGGGGCGCGGGGCCGAGCGGGCGCGTTGGGGTGGGGAGTTGGAGGGCTGCTGGGGATTGCGGCGTTGGTGTTGATTGGCTCGCGTGGAGCGTTTGTTGGCGGTTTGGTGGGGTTGTGTGCGGTTGGGGCGGCTCGGTGGTCGCGACGTCCGGGGGCGCTGGGTCCGGTGGCGGGGTTGATTTCGATGGTGATGGTGTTGGGTTTGGCGGTGACGGTGGTGGCGCATCGGCCGTTGGCCCGGTGGTTCGACGGGGAGGGTTGGTCCGGGGATGCCCGGTGGAAGCTGTTCCAGGATGTGGGAAGGATGATTCAGGAACAGCCGTGGACGGGGGTGGGGTTGGCGGGATTTGAGGTGATTTTCCCCAAGTATCGGGAGGTTTTGGACGCGCCGGCACCGGTGATTCATCCGGAGTCGGATTGGCTGTGGTGGTCGGCGGAGGTGGGGGTGGTGTGGGTGGTGGTGTTGGGGTTGATGGTGGTGCTGGGGTTGTGGGGTGAGCGTCGGCAGGGGGATACGCTTTTGTTCTCGGCGGCAGCGGGGGTGACCGCGGCAGCCTTGACGCAAGGAGCGGTGGATGTGGGGTTGCATCGGCCGGGCAGTTTTCTGCCGGTTTTGTTGGTGTTGGCGTTGTGGGCCGGTCAGTTGCGGGGAGGGGAGCGGATGGCTTATCCGGGGCCGTTCCGGGTGATGAGTTTGGGCGGGGGGTTGGTGGCCGGGGTGTGGTTGATTGCGGCGGGTGCGGGTTGGATTCCTGGGGAGCGTTGGGTGGCTCAGGCGGCGCGGGATGCGGGTTCGGAGAGGTTGGGTCGGGAGGCAGCTTTGGCCCGGGCGGAGGCGGGACTTCGTTGGGCTCCGTTGGATCCGGTGCTTAATTTTCGGGCGGGTTGGTTGCTGGGAACGCAGGGCGAGGCAGGGGTGCGAGGGCGGTTGTTGTTGGAGCGAGCGCGGCGTTGGGCACCCCACGACCGGGGGATGGGGTTTGAGAGTGGGCGGCTGTGGCTGGAGGATGATCCGAGGTGGGCGCTGGCGGCTTGGGAGGAGACGCTGCGTCGATCGTCCGGGAATACGTTGGATGAGTGGTTTGGCCGGATGGAGAGGGTGACGCAAGGTCGGCCTGGACTGCGGCAGGGTTTGTATTTCCGTTTGGCGGAGTTGCCCGGGCTGGAGTATGTGCGCTTGGAGTTGGCCTCTCCGGCAGAGGCAGAGGGGATTTTGGAGGAGATTTTGGCCGGGGGTGCTGAGGCTTGGGAGGACCGACCGTTGGCCCAACAACGGTTGCTGGCGGCGTGGCTGGCGCGGGAGGGGCCCGCCCGGGTGGCGGGGAGTCTGCGGATGAATCACCGGTTTGAGGATCTTTTTTGGTCGGGGGTGGCCCGGGAGTGGGCCAAGAGCCAGCCGGGTCTGGGGGCGGCATATGCGTTGGAGATGTTGGATCAGCGGCGGGGAAGTTTGGGTGCCCCGAGTTTGGAGGAGGTGCGGAGCGACCGGGCACGGTGGAGGTCGGATCCGGGGGCAGGTGAGGCGGCGTTGCGGGTGGCCTTGGCGGAACGGGCGGCGGGAAATCCGGAGGGGGCGTTGGAGATTTTGGCCGAGGTGGGAGGGGGCGGGGAGGCGGCACGGGTGCGAGCGGCGGCGTTGTTGGAGTTGGGTCGGGGCGGGGAGGCATGGCAGGCGATTCGTTCGTTGGTGGAGGCGGGGGGCGAGGGGTAAGGGGGCGGAGGCGAGGGGTGGAAGCTGCCTTGTGGAACGGATGGCCAAGGGTAGGGTGCAGAGGTGGCTGTTTTGAGTGCGCGCGCAGGTGAAGGAGGAAGGGGATGAGTTTCCTGGTGCCGGGGCTGCTGTGGTTGTTGCCGTTGGCGTTGGCTCCGGTGGTGTTGCATTTGCTCAATCGGATGCGG
>JBDNCR010000251.1:0-3805 GCA_046719555.1 Verrucomicrobiia bacterium
GCGAAGTGGGCGTAGTCTTGGGGGGTGAGTTTGGGGCGTTGGCTGAGTTGGGCCACGAACCCAGGAAGATCGGGAAGGGGCGGTTGGGTTTGGGCGAGGAGAGGAAGAGGAAGGAGAAGGAGGGCGGTGAGGGTGGCCGAGGCGGCGGGGGTGCGGGCGGGAGATGATCGAGGGGTGTGGCGAAGCGCCCGTCGGGAGGGTTGGGCCGGAAAGTCGGTCCAGAGGCTGACGAGGAGGAAGAGGAGGGAGATGGCGAGGGGGATTTGGAACCGTTCGATTTTGGTGACGTGGAGCGTGTCATGGAAGGTGCCGGTTTGGCCCAAGGCGACGGTGCGGTCGAGAAGGTCGCGGAGATCGACCCAGCCGGTGGCAGGTTGGTAGAGGCCGTTGGTGGTTTCGGCGAGTTCACGGAGGACGGTTTCGTCGAGGCGGGAGAGGACGACGGCGCCGTCGGGGTCTTTGATGAAGCCCCCTTCGCCATCCGGGAGGAGGGAGCCTTCGGGGGTGGCCAGGCCGAGGGTGATGATGCGGACTCCGGCATTGCGGAGCTTGGCCATTTCGGGGCGCCAGTTGCCGACGACGTCTTCGCCGTCACTGAGGATGATGAGGAATTTGTCGGCGGTGGATTGGTGGTCGAAGGCTTGGTAGGCGGTGGCGAGGAGGGCGTGGAAGTTGGTTCCTTGTTCAGGGAGGAAGTTGGGGTGAAGTTCTTTGAGGAGTTCACGCATGATTTCGTAGTCGTTGGTGAGGGGCATTTGGATGAAAGCCGTGCCGGCAAAGACGACCAGGCCGACCCGTTCGCCGCGAAGCTCGCGCAGGAGGGTGCCGAGGAGGAGCCGGGCGCGTTCGAGTCGGGAGGGGGTGACGTCGGTGCCCAACATGCTGCGGGAGAGGTCGAGGCCGATGACGACTTGGCGGGATTTTTCGAAGGTTTGAGTTTCGAGGTGACCCCATTGGGGGCGGGCTAGGGCGGTGAGGAGGAAGCAGAGGCCGAGGGTGCCGATGAGTCCGGAGCCAAGGCGGGCCGGGCGTTCGCCGTCAGGGCCGAACATTTGGCGGATTTTGGGTCGGGTGACCGGGCCGGAATGGCGCCATCGCCGGGTGAGGAGGAAGGCGAGGAGGCAAAGGGGGATGCCGAGGAGGAACCAGGGCTGGGCGAAGTCAATCATGGCTGGTTTCCGGGCGAGGTGAACGGAGGGGTTTGCCGGGGGGAGGGAACCGATTCATGAGAGGGTTCCTTGTTGGCGGCGAGCCAAGAAGAGGCCAAGGGCGGCGAGGCCCAGGGCCGGGGTGGCCAGCCAGGAGAAGAGTTCGCGGACGGAGCGGTGGACGATGGATTCGAAGCGGATTTTTTCGTTGGCGTCGATTTTGCGGAAGGCGGCTTCGGTGGTGCCGATGTCCATGGAGCGGAAGAATTCGCCGCCGGTTTTTTGGGCGATGCGTTGGAGGAGCGGTTCGTCGAGGTCGGACTCGACGTTTTGGGTGCCGATGCGGCGACCGGAGGCGTCGAAGATGGGGAAGGGGACGATGCCAGGGCGACCGGCACCGATGGTGTAGACTTTGATGCCCCGGGCGGCGGCGAGGTTTGCGGCGTCGTCGGGGTTGAGGATGCCGCGATTGTTGGCACCGTCGGTGAGGAGGACGATGAAGGCTCCGGCGCGGCCGCCGCCGTCTTGGGCGCGAGAGAGTTCGAGTCGTTCGAGGGCGAGCCCAATTCCGTCGCCGATGGCGGTGCCGTCTTCGATGAGTCCGATGCGGAGCCGGTCGACTTGGCGGATGAGCCAGGTTTTGTCGAAGGTGAGCGGGGCGTAGGTGTAGGCTCGTCCGGAGAAGATGATGAGGCCGATGCGGTCGTGGGTGCGTTCCTTGATGAAGGCTTCGATGATGGGTTTGATGGCTTGCCAGCGGTTGAGGGTGACGCCGTAACGGGAGTAGTCTTCGGCGAGCATGGAGCCGGAGAGGTCGATGGCGAGCATGATGTCGAAGCCGTCGCGCTCGACTTCACGATTTTCGTCAACCAACTGGGGTCGGGCCAGGGCGATGATGGCGAGGGCACAGGCGAGGGAGAAGAGGAGGGTGGCGGTGCGGGTGCGTGAGGAGAGCGAGCCGTGGTGCCAGGCCCCGGCGAAGGGGACGACCCAGGCCGGGGCTTTTTTGAGCAGGCGGAGGGCGAGGACGGCGGGGAGAAGAAGGAGGAGCCAGAGCCAAGCGGGATCGTGGAAGGCCAAGGTGCTCATGCCGGGTCAGCGGGTGCGTCGTTGGCGGGTGTGAAAGAAGTGGAGGAGAGATTCGAGAACAGGGTCACCGGCCCGGAGGATCATGCGTGCGGCGGGGTCGGGAAAGAGTTTGTTGAAGGTTTCGTCGCGCTCAAGGACCCAACGTCCGTGGGCGCGCCGGGTGGTGCGGGAGGCGGGATCGACGGTGACGAGGTCGCCGGTGGTGGGGTCGTAGGCGGTGAAGGGGCCGAGGTCGGGGAGCTTGGATTCCCAGGGGTCTTCGACCCGGAAGCCGAAGGTCTGGAAGCGGCGGCGGAAGGCCGCCCAGAGTTCGGGTTCGGGTCGGGGGGGGAAGTCGCCAAGCCAGATGACGATGGAGTGGCGAGGGAGGGTTCGGAGGAGGAAACGCCAGGGGATGTCCGCGGGGCGGGGGTCGTCGAGGCAGGTGCGGCTTGGTCGAGGAGCCGTGCGGCGGAGGCGCGGATGGCGCGGAGGCCACGGGCTGGGGGGAGGAACCAGTGGGAGCCGGGCGCGGCGTGGAGGATGGCGAGGCGGTCGCGGTTGGCAGCGGCGACCAGGGAGAGGAGTCCGGCGAGTTCGGCCAGGGCTTCGCGTTTGCTGGTGGAGTCGGAGCCGAATTGGAGGGAGGGGGTGTCTTCGACGAGAAGGGCGAGGGTGACCTCGCGTTCTTCGATGAAGCGTTTGCGGTAGGGTTCGCCCCGCCGGGCGGTGACGTTCCAGTCGATGTCGCGGAGGTCATCGCCGTATTGGTATTTGACGACTTGATCGAATTCTCGTCCACGGCCGCGGAAGGCGGAGCGGTATTCACCGGAGACGATGGTGTCGGCGACGTGGCGGACGCGCCATTCGAGGCGGCGAAGGAGGGCGCTGCTGACGGGGGAGGGGGCTTGGGATGAGGCGGGGCGGGACATGGGAGGTCTCAGGCGGAAAGGGAGGCAGGGAGAGGGACCGGGGTTTGGTTGAGGATCTGGCGCAGGACGGAGTCGTTGGTGTGGTTCTGGGCTTCGGCCTCGTAGGTGAGGGCGATGCGGTGTCGGAGGGTGTCGAGGGCGAGTGCTTGGACGTGTTCGGGGAGGACGTAGGGGGAGCCGCGAAGCCAGGCGAGGGCTTTGGCGCTCTGGAGGAGGGCGAGGGTGGCGCGGGGGGAGGCCCCGAATTCGAGGAGGCCGGGGCCGTTGGGGTTGGTCCGGGCCCAGTCGCGGGTGGTGTGGACGAGAGCGAGGATGAAGCGTTGGATGTCGGGGCTGGCGTGGACGGCATCGACTTCGGCGCGGAGGGCGAGCAGTTCGGGGCCGGAGGAGACGGCTTCGACGCGGGGTTGTTGGGTGAGCCGACCCCAGCGTTCCATCATTTGGAGTTCGTCGGAGAATTCAGGGTAACCGACGACGAGTTTGAAAAGGAAGCGGTCGGTCTGGGCTTCGGGGAGGGGATAGGTGCCTTCTTGTTCGATGGGGTTTTGGGTGGCCATGACGAAGAAAGGTTCGGGGAGGCGATAGCTGGTGCCGCCGATGGTGACCTGCCGTTCCTGCATGGCCTCCAGGAGGGCGGATTGGACTTTGGCGGGGGCA
>JBDNCR010000252.1:0-3801 GCA_046719555.1 Verrucomicrobiia bacterium
GGTGGCGCTGCAGATTGAAAATCTCCGGTTCCGACTGCTGCTGATTCGTTGGATGCAGGTGTTAGGGGTGGCGAGCATGCTTTTGTGCACGGCCTGCATGTTTGTGTTGTTTGCCGGTTGGGTGCGTGCCGGTGAGGCGGTCTTTGGGGCCAGTTTGGTTTTAATGATGGGCTCGCTTGGGGTGTCGCTTTGGGAGATTCATTTATCTGGAGGTGCCCTGGCGATTTTGCTGGGCGACCTGACCGATAAGCGGGGGAGGTAGAGGCGGAAGCGATGGGGATTTAGTTTCCTCCGGGGAGGACTTCGCGGACGGTCCGGTCGATACCGGCGCGGGCGAAATCGCTTGGGGGGTAGAGTCGTTGCGCTCGGAGGTACCAAGCCAGGCTGGAGCCGAATTCGCCGCGCTGTTCCATTTCCTCGGCTTGGCGGATGGTTCGGACGAAATCGGCGGCACGAGTGGTGTAATCGGATCGGAGCTGGAGAAGTTTGGGGTCGTGGGAGTATTGGCGAAAAGTCTTTTCGACACTTTCCCAGGCGCCGGAGTAATCGCCGAGGCGCGCGACTTCGCCCGCCCGGATGATGGCCCCTTCGATCTCTTGCATGGTTTCGAGGATGGCCCGGAGCTGGTCCCGTTTGGTGGGATTGAGGGCGGTGTAAACGATGAAGCGTTCTTTGTCTTCGAAGATTTGGCGGTAGTTTTTCTGGGCGATGAGCCGGTCGAGGTCGTTGAGGGTTTGTTGTTGGGCGTCGCTGGCTTCAAAGACTTTTGCGCCGGCTTCGGCAAGGGCGGGGTTGGTGGGCCAGGCTTCGGCGGCCAGGCGGAACTCGCGTTCGAAGGTGGCTTGATCGTTGGCGGTGGCGGCGACTTTGGCCTTGGCCAGGTGGAAGTTGCTGGCGTTCCGGCCGGTTTCGATGGCGACGAGGGGTTTGGAGGCGTCGAAGTCGGAGGCGAGGGCGCGGATTTCGGAGAGGAGCCGCTCGCCGGCGTCGTAATCGCGGACTTCGAGGGCGCTAATCAATTCGTTGGATTTTCGGGTAAATTCGACGACCTGGCGTTTGTGTTCGCGGGGAACGGCCCGGATTTCTTGGGTGAATTCGCCGACGGCGAGGGCCTCACCGAGTCGTTCGCTGGCGCTGGCGAGTTCCCCCCTTTCGCGGAGGAAGTTGAAGGCGGTGACGCCTTCGCGAACTTCGCGCATGGCTTCGGAGGCGAGGCTATCGAGCATTTCCAGGGAGGTGGGAAGGGGAGCCCCTTTGGTGAGTTCGAGTTTCATTTCTTCGCCGACATCGATCCGGGTGTTCCCATCGTTGTAGAGGAGTCGGTAGAAGCGATTGGCGATATGGACGTGTTGGAAGCGGCGTTGGACGAAAAGTTGGAGGGTAAGGGCTTGGAAATTGATTTTGGCTGAGGCGTCCGCGAGGCTTTTGCGGGCCATGTTGCTGGCAATGGTGGCTTTGCCTTCGGCGACCCGTTCCATGAAGGGGGCGACGCGGAGGGCGCGTTGTTCATCCTGTTCTCTTTGGGCGGCGGCGGCTTGGCCTGGATCGCGCGAGCGGTTGGCCTTGAGGGAGGGGTCGCGATATTGCATTTCGACATTCCATTGCTGGACTTCGACTTCACGACGGAGTTTTTCGTTGGCGCGGTCGAGCCGTTGCTGCTCGCCCTTGGCCGCCCAGACGGCATAGACCGCGTCGGCGATCCGGTGGCTGATGCCCGCGTCGATGTCGAATCGGGCGGCGTCCCGGAGGAGGCTCCAGGCTTGGTCGACGTTGCGGTGTCCGGAGCGGCCGGGGTCGAGCATGGTGTAGATCTGATCGAGCAAGGCCCAGTATTTCTTTTCTTCTTCGTCACTTTCCGGGGCGTTGAGATATTTCTCGAGCCGGGCTCGGAAGAGGCGGTTGTTGTTGACGTTCCACGCTTTCCCGTCCCAGGAGGCAAGGCCCGTGGCGGGATCGAGGAAGGGCAGATCTTTGCCCAGGAAGGAGGAGCCAGCGGCGGGCGGGGAGTTTTCTCGTGGTGCAGGTTGGGCGGGTGCGGGGTTAGGGGTGGGGGAGGAGCCTGGTGAGGAGCTGAGGGCGTCCGGAGACTGAGCTGGAGCGAGCGCAGGGAGGAAGGCGGCGATGAGGAGGGAAAGCCGTTTCATGTTTTTCTCAGTTGATCCACTAAGATAACGCCGTTTTCGACAATTTTCACGCGAAACCAGAAGCGTTGACCTTTTTGGAGGTTGACGGCATCGAGTTCGGCCGGGACGAGAACCGGCAGAAGTTCAGGGCCTCGGGGTCCGGTGACTTCAACGGAAATCAGTCGGCCGCGGGTTGGATCCCAGGCGAGGTTGTTGTGAACGACTCCTTCGAACTTGTAGGTGTTGCCGCGCAGACTGAGGGCGTAGTCGAGGTAGGTGGTGGGGTCGAGGGCTTGGTCGGTTCGGAAAGGATCGGATCCACCGCGCAAGAAGAGAAAGCCACCGAGCAGGAGGAAAGTGATGACGACGAAGGCGGCGATTAACCAACCGGGATGAATTCGGGATTGCGCGCGTCGGCCCATGACTTTGGTTAGAGGATGCCCCAAGGGTTGGGCCGAGGTCAAACCTGGAGGGTTTATCCATCCCATCGGGAGCGGGAGAGCCCGAACCAGGCGAGGATGATCCCGGCCAGCACTTGGGTAACCAACACCCAGAGGCAAAGTTGCGGATCGGCCACCGGTGTGGTGGTGACCTGGATGGCGGCGTCGTAGAAGCGGGTTTCGCGAAGGGTTCCGAGCAGCCCAGACCAGCTCCAGTAAGCGGCGATGAAGGGGCGGACCATGGCCCCGAGGGGTTCGGGCAGGGCGAGGATGGCCCCGGAGAGGGGCAGTTGGAAACCGACGAGATAAATGGAGATGAGCGAGGCCTGCTCGGTCGTTCGGCTCCAGCTGGAAACGGCCAGGCAAATGGAGGTCATGGCGGCGTTGGCCAGGAAGAGGAACAGGAGTTGGGTGTGGAGATCGCCAGGAAAGCCACAGACAAACTTGACGAAGAGGCACATCCAGACCGATTGGGCGGCGACGAGGATGGTCAGGAAGCCGATTTTGGCGGCGAGATAGCTGCTGGCTCGGAGTCCGGCGAGTTTTTCTTTTTCAAAGATGGTCCGTTCGGCCACCACTTCGCGGGCTGAGTTGTTGGAGCCCATGAGGGTCAGGAGGATGACCTGAAACATGATGAGGCCGGAGACCAGTCCACCGACGCGGGAAATCTCTGAAAAGAATTCGAGGCGCTCGCGTAACTCGCGGAGGACGTTGTCGCCGGTTTCCATGCTGAGATTTGGGATTTGAGGGAGTCCGTCGAGGGCGAAGAGGACCACCAAGCCGGGGAAGATGAAGAGCAGGGAGACCTGGAGCCAGACTTGGTTCATTTCCCGAAAGAAGAGGGTCCAACGCTGTCGCCACAGGACCCAGGCTTGGGTCACGGGACTGGGGAGTTTAGGGTCACCATGACGGTTCATGTTGGGGTCTCCGAATTCCAGGAATCGGCCCAGTCGGGCAGGGTTTCGGGAGTGAGTCTGCTGAAAATCTGGTCGGGATCGTCGACCCCGAACCATGCCAACATGGCCTCGCCGGAACCCTGGAAGAGCATGCGCCCGGCGCCGAGAACCGTGATGGAACTGAAGGCGGTGAGGTGTTTGAGGCTGTGGGTCACGAGGAGGATCAGCCGATCGTGCCCGAGGGCAAGGCGGTGGAGCAGGCTGACAATTTCGGCTTCGGCCAGTGGGTCGAGACCGCTGGTGACCTCGTCGCAGAGCATGAGGGTGGGGTTGCTAACCAGC
>JBDNCR010000253.1:0-3799 GCA_046719555.1 Verrucomicrobiia bacterium
GGTGGAGTTGGATGCAGGGAGGGATGTTGTTGGCGTCGGTGCCGGCTTTGTTTATTCCGTCGGCCGGGATCCCGGTGTGGGCTGGGTGGAAGGGTGGGAGGTTTTGGGCGCATGGGTTGTTGTGTGGGGCGGGGATGTTGGTGGGGATGGAGGTGGCGGCGTTGGGGTTGGCAGGGTTGCCGGTGGTGTCGGGGCGGGTTCATTTTGTGGTGACGGCGTCGGTGATGGTGGTGGGGATGGTTTTGGGGATGTTGGGGGCGTGTCGGGCGTATCGGGCGGTGAGAGCGAGGTTGGGATGAGTGTGGTGTTGAGTGAACCGGAGCACCGGAAGGTGGTGGCGGAGCGGCGGGAGAGGTCGCCGTTGTGGCAGGTGATTCATGCTTTGGGTTCGTTGCGGTTGGCGTTGATGTTGCTTTTCACGATTGCCGTGGCGTGTGCGGTGGCGACGGTGGCGGAGTCGAACTTTAGTGCGAAGGTGGCGCAGGTTTATATTTACAAGAATCCGTGGTTTATGGTGTGGCTGGGGTTGCTTTGTTTGAATTTGGCGTGTGCGGCGCTGACGCGGTGGCCGTGGCAACGGAAGCATGTGGGATTTGTGGTGACGCATTTGGGGATCATTACGTTGCTGGTGGGAGCGATGATTGGGTCGGTGTGGGGTTTTGAGGGGTCGGTGAATTTGCACAAGGGCCAGGCGCCGTTGCAGCGGCTGGCTTCGCCGCATTCGATTCTTTTGGTGGAGAGTCCGTTGACGGGGTTGATTTACACGACGCGGTTTGATCCGGAGATTCGGCCGCCGACGGCGGAACGGTCGCGGGTGTTGGATTTGGTGGATACGCGGGCGAAGTTGGAGGTGTTGGGCTATAGTCGTCATTTGCGGATGGAGCGGGAGTTGGTGGAGGATGGGGTGTTTGGTTTTGCCAGCGGAGTGGCAGGGACGTTGGCGAGTGGTTCGTTGGGGCAGTCGTTGCCGGTCCGGTTGTCGTTACAATCTCCGGAGAGTGCGAAGTTTGATTTGTTTGGGATGGCGGAGGTGGAGTGGGTGGATTCGATGCCGCCGGTGGCCAAGCCGCGGGATCGGAGACGGGTGGTGCCGGGGGAGGGGACGTATCGGGAGACGCAGATGATTTTTGGGAATCAACCGACGTTGCCGGTGTTGCACAACACGAGCGGGTTGACGAGCGGGTATCGGTTTCGGCTGGTGCGGCGACCGGGGGCGGTGCATCCGGATATTGAGATGGAGTTTCCTTCCGGGCAGATCCGGCGGATGACGTTGGCGGAGGCGCGGCGGGGACCGGTGATGGGGGATCAGGCGCCGACGGAGATTATTGTGGCGGAGTATTGGCCTGACATGCGGATGGTGGAGGGTCGGCCGGTGAGTGTTTCGGATGAGCCAAGGAATCCGGCGGCGTTGGTGACTTTATCGGGGTTGATTGAGGATATTGCGCCGCAGGAGCCCAAGTTGTTGCTTGGACCTGGGGAGGGTGAGGGGATTGCTTATCGATTGATGCGGGGCACGGCGGTGGTGAGGGAAGGTCGTTTGGAGCCGGGGCAGACGCTGGCGACGGGTTGGAATGATTGGGCGTTTACGTTGGAGCGGCGTTTCGAGAAGGCGCGGCAAGTGACGGTGGCGCGGGAGGAGGAGGGAACGATGGGGCCGATGGTGCCTGGGATTTTGGCGAGGGTGGTGCGTGGGGATGGAACGGTGACGGAGGCGAAGTGGATTGCGTCGGGGTCGACGGAGACGTTTGATCTGGGGGGGCAGGCGGCGCAGGTGGGATTTGGTCTGGAGACCAAGACGATTCCTTTTGGGATTTCACTTTTGGATTTTGAGGTGCCGCGTTTTGAGGGGACGGAGACGCCTTCTAACTTTATCAGCACGGTGAGGTTTCATGGGCCGGGGGGAGAGACGGTGGATCGGCGGATTGAGATGAATCATCCGGGGAGTTATCCACCGGAGTGGTGGCGTCAGTTTACGGGGACGACCTATAAGTTTTCGCAGGCGGGTTGGAATGCGCAGAATCTGGAGGAGACGACGCTGCAGGTGTTGTATGATCCGGGTTGGTTGTTGAAGTGGATGGGGAGTTTGATGATTTGTGTGGGGATTTTTGTGATGTTTTACCTGAGACCGAAACGGACGATTCGACCATGAGCTTGAGATCTTTTTTGTGGATTTGTGCGATAGGAATGTTGGGGGTTGCACCGGGTTGGGGTGGCGGGTCGGGGCTGGATCTGCGGGCGGTGGAGTCGTTACCGATCCAGGATTTGGGGAGGAAGAAGCCGTTTTATACGTTTGCGACGGAGGCGTTGCAGTCGATTCACGGGCGGTCGTGGTGGAGAGATCCTGGGAGTGGGGAGCGGTGGCGTGCGGTGGATTGGGCGGTGGCGATGTGGGTGGAACCGGCGGGTTGGGAGGAGCAGCGGTTGATTTTGGTGGATTATTTGCCGTTGAAGGAGGCGATTGGATTACCAGCGACGAGGAGGGACCGTTATTTCAGTTTTAATGAGTTGGCGGGTAACGAGAAGTTGCGAGGGATGTTGTTGAGGATTCAGCAGCGGCGTCAGGCTGATCCGCGAGCGGATTTGGATCGGCTGGAGAAGGAGGTGCAGACGGTGGGGAATCGGCTGGCGCGGATGGCGCAGTTTTTGTCGGGGGAGGCGTTTGCGGTGGCGCCAGCGGCGGGGGGTGGGTCGGGGCGGTGGATGGTGTTGCCGGCGACGGTGGAGGCGTATGGGGTTGAGGTGTCGGAAGGGTTGCGGGAGGCGTTTGAGGGGTTGGCGCGGGGGTATCGGGAGCGGGATCAGGCAAGGTTTGACGCGGGTGCGGGGTTGTTGGGGGAGAGGCTGGCGAAGCTGGATCCGGAGAGTTACGCCGACGGTTTTCTGATTCGGTTAGAGCGGATGTACAAGGCGATCCATCCATTTCGGGTGTCGTGGATGGTTTTGCTGGTGGGGTTGGTGGCATTGTTGGTGACGTGGACGTGGAAGCGTGGGGTGGGTTATGGGATTGCCTGGGGTTGTGTGGGCTTGGGGTTGTTGTTTCAGGTGGGGGGTTATGTGGCGCGGGTGATGATTTCGGGGCGGGCGCCGGTGACGAACATGTATGAGACGGTGACTTGGCTGGCGTTTGCGGTGTTGGTATTTGCGGCGGTGTTTGAGGGGATTTACCGGGCCCGTTTCTTTTTTGCGGCGTCGATTCCGGTGGCGGTGGTGGCGTTGATTTTGACCGATTCCGCTCCGGCGGTGTTGGATCGGTCGATTCAGCCGTTGACGCCGGTGTTGCAGAGCAATTTTTGGCTGACGACGCATGTGTTGACGATTAACACGAGTTATGCGGCGTTTGCTTTAGCGATGGCGGTGGGCCATATCGCGTTGGTGCAGGTGGTGCGGCGGAAGGCGGTGCCGGATTTGATGTATACTTACATTTATCGGGTGTTGCAGATTGGGGTGTTGTTGTTGGCGGCGGGGACGATTTTGGGCGGGGTGTGGGCGAATTATTCGTGGGGACGTTTTTGGGATTGGGATCCGAAGGAGACGTGGGCGTTGATCAGTTTGTTGTGTTATTTGATCATGCTGCACGGCCGGATTGCCGGGTGGTGGGGCGGATTCGGGCTGGCGATGGGCTCGATTTTGGCGTTCCAGTCGATTTTGATGGCATGGTATGGGGTGAATTTTGTTTTGGGGGCGGGTTTACATAGTTATGGATTCGGAACGGGCGGGTTTCCGGTGGTGGCGACTTACACGGCGGCGGAGGTGTTGTTTTGCGGTTGGGTGGGGTGGAAGGTGTGGCAACGGAGAGGGA
>JBDNCR010000254.1:0-3796 GCA_046719555.1 Verrucomicrobiia bacterium
GGCGGTGATCATGTTTTGGCAAGGAACGGGAGCGATTCAGGGGTTTGCGGTGGTGCTGTGCCTAGGGATCCTGGCGAGTCTGTTTTCAGCGCTGGTGGTGACCCGGGCCTGTTTCGAGTGGACGGCGGGGATGCCGGCGTTTTCGAAGCTGTCGATGATCCAGTTATTCCGGGATTCCAACTACAATTTCATGGGGATGAAGACGGCTGGGTTGGCCTTGTCGGGTCTGTTGGTGTTGCTTTCGATTGGTTCTTGGGCTCAACGGGGTAGTGGGGTTTATGGGGTGGATTTTGCCGGGGGTGATCTCTTGATTTTGGCTTACGATCAGCGGGTGCCTGAAAACGAGATGCTCCGGGTGGTGGGAGGCGGAGCTCGCTTGCAATATCAGGACAGCCTGACAGGAGAGGATCATGTGGTGACGTTGCGTGTGCCGTTTGAACAGGGAGAGTTGGCCCAGGCGGCGTTGGAGGAGGAGTTTCCGGAGGCGGGCTTCCGGCGACTTAGTCTGGACCGGGTTCAGGCGGTGATTGGGGGAGAGTTCAAACAGAAGGCGTTCACGGCGATTCTGTTGGGGATTGTCGGCATTTTTTTCTACGTGATGGTGCGATTTGAAGTGTCTTTTGCCATCGGCGCCATCGCGGCACTGATTCACGATGTGGTGGTGACTTTGGGGATTTTCAGTCTGCTGGGACGTGAATTTTCGCTGCCTGTGGTGGGGGCGGTTTTGACGGTAGCGGGGTATTCGATCAACGACACGATTGTGGTGTTCGACCGGATTCGAGAGGGGTTGAAAGGGGAGAGCAAGGAACGTTTTGAGGATGTGATGAATACGTGTATCAACGCAACGCTGAGTCGGACCTTGTTGACTTCGGGAACGACCTTGTTGGCGGTGTTGGCGCTCTATTTGTTTGGCGGGGTCGCGATCAATGATTTTGCGTTGGTGTTGTTGATTGGGATTGCGGTGGGGACGTATTCCTCGGTGTTTGTGGCCAGTCCGATTGTTTTGATGTTCAGCCGTCGTCGTCGGGCGGGGGCGCATACCGCGGAGGCCTTGGCCCGCTGATGGCACGGACAGCGGGAAGCTCGCGTCGTTGGGCGTTGGTTGAGGGGATTCAGCCAGAAAGTTTTGAGCCGGAGGCGATTCTTGAGGCGCTGTTGCTCAGGCGGGGTTTGGAAACGCCGGAGGAGCAGCAGCATTTTTTAGAGCCTCGACTGTCGCGGCTAGCCGATCCGTTGAGATTGCCGGATATGCGGGAGGCCGTCTTGCGGGTCGAACGAGCGTTGCGAGATCGGGAAACGATTTTGTTGTATTCCGATTATGATGTGGACGGGATGACGAGTTGTGCGGTGCTTTACCGGCTCCTGTCGAGGTTGGGGGGGCAGGTGCGCGCCTTTCAGCCGGAGCGATTGAGTGAAGGGTATGGGGTATCTTTTAGCGGGATTGAGCGGGCGGTGAGTCGCGGCCCGGAGCCGGGCCTATTCATTGCGCTGGACTGTGGAACGACCAGCGTTGCGGAGATGCGGTCGTTGGCCGAGAGGGGGATTGATGCGATCATTATCGATCACCATGAGCTGGCTGAGGAGTTGCCGCCTTGTTGTGCCCTGGTCAATCCGCAGCGTGGTAAGACGGACCGTTATCTGGCGACGGTGGGTTTGGCCTTCAAGTTCAGTCATGCGTTGTTGAAGTTGAGGGGCGATCCGAAGTTGTTCGATTTGAAAGAGGTTTTGGATTTGGTGGCGTTGGGAACGGTGGCCGATTTGGTGCCGCTGGAAGGGGATAACCGGATTCTCGTGCATCAGGGGTTAAAGCGAATGACGACAACCAGTCATGTTGGGTTGCGGGAGTTGATGCAGACGGCAGGATTACGCCGGGCTCCGACCCCGTCGACCCTCGGCTTTGTGCTTGGACCGAGGCTCAATGCATCCGGTCGGGTGGCCGAGGCAGCGTTGGGGTTTGAATTATTGATCACGGGAGATCGGGAGCGAGCCCAGGCTTTGGCCCGGGAGCTGGAAGGATTCAACCGGCAACGGCAGGAACTGGAACAGCGGGCGGTGGAGGAGGCAGAGGAGATGCTGGCTAAGGTATTCGATCCAGAGACCGACCGCTGTATTGTGGTGGGATCGCCACGATGGCATCAAGGGGTGGTGGGTATTGTGGCTTCCCGATTGGCTAAGATGTTTTACCGGCCGGCGGTGGTGATTGCTATTGATGCTTCGGGGCATGGGAAAGGCAGTGCCCGGGGAATCGAAGGTTTTTCCTTGATGGACGGCCTGCGGGGTTGTGCGCGGCATTTGAAGAAATTTGGGGGACATGCGGTGGCTAGTGGACTGGAGATTGATGCGGATAAGATCGATGAGTTTCGGCGGGATTTGAACCTCTGGCTGGCAGAGCATAGTCCAGAGTCGGCCTATCGGGAGACCCTGCGGGTAGATGTTCGTCTGCCGGCTTCCGCGTTGACGGAGGGCTTGGCCCTGGGGTTAGCCCGATTGGAGCCGTTTGGGCAGAAGAACCCAGCGCCGTTGTTATGGGTGGAGGGCCTCCATTTTGTGAACGGACCAAAAGCCTTTGGGCGAAATCACGTGAAGATGGTTTTGGGCAATGACCAGACCGAGTTTGACGCGGTGGCGTTCGGGTTTGGGACAAGGGCGGTGCCCAAGGCTCCGTTTGATGTGGTGGGATTTTGGGAGTGGGATCAATTTATTGACCGGCCAGGGTTGCGACTGGTTGATTGGCGTGAACCGTTGGAGTTGGGGGAACGCAGCCACCGGATTGGCTAAGAGGTGACCGGGCATGACACTGTCCGTAATCACTCCTTCATATCAGCAGGGGGTATGGTTGGAGGAAACGCTCCGGTCGGTGCGGGAGGCAGCGGAAGTGGCGGCGCCAAAATATCGGGTGCAACATATTGTGGTGGATGGAGGCTCCACGGACCAGACCCTCACGGTGCTTCAGGGGCAGTCCTTTGCATCCTGGATTTCGGAGCCAGATGACGGTCAAACCGATGCGATCAATAAGGGAATGGCCCGGGCGGACGGAGAGATTTTATGTTATCTTTGTTCGGATGATCTTTGGGATCCGCTGACGGCCCGGTTGGTGTTGGAGAGGTTTGAGGCTGAGCCGGAGATCGACTTTGTCTATGGCGATTACTGGTTTTTGGAGATGCCGGCAGGGCGTCGACGGAAAAAGCGAGCGGGGCCGTTTTCTTACGAGCGATTGGTGCGAGGCAACTTTCTTTCGCAACCGGCCACGTTTTGGAGGCGCCGGGTGCGTGAGCGATTTGGGGATTTTGATACGCGGCTTCGCTATTGCATGGATTATGAGTTCTGGCTTCGTGCGGGGAGGTCAACCCGGTGGTGCTATGTGGAACATCCTTTGGCTTTGATGCGGCTTCACGCCGATGCCAAGTCATCCTCTCAATTGGCGGCGGCGTGGTGGGAGGCTGCGGTCCAGCTGGGTGCCTACCGGCCAGCCTGGCGCCGTTGGTCCGAGGCATGGTGGATGATGATGGTGGGGCAGCATTATTATCGAGCCAAACGAAGGTGGTTTGGCCGAAAGGTTCAAATCGAGGCAAGATAGGCGTGGACCTCGGATGGATGTTCGGTTGGGTTGACTTTGCGGAAGATTTGCAAGACGTGGCCGTCAGGACCGATGATCACTGTGGAACGTTCGACGCCCATGTATTTGCGGCCATACATCGATTTCTCAACCCAGAAACCGTAACGTTGGATGGTTTCTTTGGACTCGTCCGAGAGCAGAGGGAAGGGAAGGGAATGTTTGGCAATGAACTTGCGATGG
>JBDNCR010000255.1:0-3778 GCA_046719555.1 Verrucomicrobiia bacterium
TGCACGCGACGGCGGTCAACTTCGAGCTGGGTTTCGCCCGGGCCCCGGGTGCCGATGCCGCCGCTTTGGCGAGGTATTGGAGTTGGGCCAGTTCGATTTGGAGTTTGCCCTCCCGCGTTTTGGCGCGTTGGGCGAAGATGTCGAGGATGAGTTGGGTGCGGTCGATGACTTTGCGGGAGAAGAGGCGTTCGAGGTTGCGGGCTTGGGCCGGGCTGAGTTCGTCGTCGAAAATGACCGAGTGCATGCCGCCGGATTTGGCGAGGCGGGCAAGTTCTTCAGCTTTGCCTTTGCCGATGAAGTAGGGGGCGGTGGGCCGATCGAGTTTTTGGGTGGCGCTGCCAGCGACTTCACCGCCAGCACTGGCGACCAGTTCGCCGAGTTCTTCGAGGGATTCCTGGACTTGCCACCGTTGTTGGTGGGGGGTTTCGAGGGCGACGAGGAGCGCTTTTTCGCGCACGTGGGAGGCCGATGCGGGCTGAATGATCAAGTTACGGCGTCTCCGAGGCCGGGGCTCCACCAGCCCGCCAGCATGTGTTCGTCGAGGTCACTTCCATCCGATTCGATGAAGTGAACGTTATCCTCCCGACGCAGCCATGTCAACTGGCGCCTGGCGTAGGCGATGGTTTGGTGGATGATGAGTTGGCGGCATTCGTTCTGGCTGAGTTTCCCGCGGAGGTAGGCGGCGACGGTGCGGTAGCCGAGGGCTCGGGAGGAGGGGCTGGTTTCCCATTCGGGCAGGTTGAGGAGGGCGCGGACTTCGTCGGGCCAGCCAGCGTTCCACATGGCTTCAAAGCGGAGGGCGATGCGATGGCGGAGGAGGTCCCGGGGGGGGACGAGGGCGAGGACCGGGGCTTGGGGTAGGAGGCCTTGCTGGCCGTCGGCATGCCAGGCGGAGAGGGGGCGACCGGTTTGTTGAAAAACGGCCAGGGCGCGGATGATGCGGGCTGGATTGTGGAGGTCGGCTGAGGCGGCCCAGAGGGGATCGGCGCGGAGGATTTCGGTTCGCAGTTCCGCGAGGGGCCGGGCTTCGAGTTGGCGGCGGAGGTTGGGATCGGTGGGCGGGGCGGGGGCAAGTCCCTGGCGAAGGACCCGGAGGTAGAGGCCGGTGCCGCCGACCCAGATGGAGGATTGTTGGCGGGTGTGGAGGTCGTGGAGGACGTTTTGGGCGGCGCGGAGGTAAGCTCCGGCGGTGAAGGATTGGCAAGGGTCGATGAGGTCGATGAGGTGGTGAGGGATGCGGGCTCGGTCGGAGGGGGTGGGTTTGGCGGTGCCGATGTCCAGACGGCGAAAGATGTGGAAGGCGTCGGTCCCGACGATTTCGAGGTTAAGACGTTGGGCGAGACGCAGGGCCAGGGCCGACTTTCCCGCGCCGGTGGGACCGAAGAGGAAGACGTGAACGGGAGGTGAGGGCATGGCTCAACGGGGCCGATGGAGCCAGAGGGTGACGGCATGTTGGAGGGAGGGAAAGGCGATCTCATCGAGGTTGATTTCGGTGCGCGGGACCCATTTGTGGTCGCTGGCTTCGTCGCGGTTGAGATCGGGTTGGGCGGTGGGGACGTGGGTGGTAAAGAAGAGGTCGAGCACGGGGTAGGTGACGCCTTTGAAGAGGTAGCTGTTGGGGAAGGAGGCGAGGAAATCGAAGGTGTCGAACTGGAGGCCAATTTCTTCCTGGATTTCGCGGCGGAGTCCGTCTTCGACCCGTTCGCCAATGTCGACGAACCCACCGGGGAGGGCCCAAAAGCCCCGGCGTGGTTCTTTTTCGCGCCGGAGAAGAAGGAGGCGTTCGTGTTGGTCGATGATGAGGGCGGCAGCGGCGACGGCTGGGTTGAAGTAGAGGTGGAATCCGCAGTCGAGGCAGAGGAGCTGGGGAGGCATGCGGGGCTCGACCCGGGAGGAGCCGCAGGAGGGGCAATGGCGGTAGGTTTGGAGGGGGGTGAGGGGGGCGAGGTCCGGGTGCATGGGCGGGTGTTGTACCCGCATTGATGGTGGAGTGCGAGTTTATCGGTGGGTGAAGCGGACGGGTTGGGCTAGGCGCGGGTTTGGTTCCAGGGCATGCGGGCGAGGAGGAGGCCCATGCCGCAGGTGTCGGTGAGGCCGGCGAAGATGAGACCGGCACCGACAAAAGCGGAGAGGGCGGTCCAGGCGGGGTTGAGGAGGTAGCCAAGGATGACGCCGAGGAGGACGAGGGAGCCGGCGGCGATGCGGACTTGCCGTTCGAGGGAGATGGTTTTGGGACCGACGATGAGGGGGAGGCCTTGTTGTTCCCAGGCGGTGATCCCACCTTCGAGGATGTGGAGGGGGCCAAGGCCGGCGGAGGCGAGTTTTTCAGCGGCGGTTTGGGCCCGTTTGCCGGTGCCGCAGATGAGGAGGCAGGCGGATTTGGATTGGGCAAGGGTGCGGACGGTGTCGGGGTCGAGTTGATGAAGGGGGAGGAGGTGGGAGCCGTCGATGTGACGATCGCGGAATTCGGCGGGGGTGCGAACGTCGAGGAGGAGGGGGTTGGGGAGTTGGGAGACGGCTTGGGGCGGGGTGAAGGTGATTTCGGGGCTTGCGATTGTTTTCATGGTCGGGGTAATGATATCGCGGTATCGCGATATGCAAAGCAAGAAATGGAAAGTGAAGCCGATGTCCGATGCGCAGATTGTCGAGGCGGCCCGGTTGTTTGCGGCGCTGGCCGAGCCGGCTCGACTGAAATTGCTCCGGGCTTTGATGGGGGGCGATTTGACGGTGAAGGAGCTGATGGTGGCGACGGGTTTGAAGCAGGGGACGGCTTCGAAGCACCTGGGGATTTTGGCCGCAAACGGGTTTGTGCGGGGGGAACGGGAGGGTGGGGCGATCCGCTACCGGATTCGGGATCAGCACTTGGGAGCGCTGTGTGGCTTGGTTTGCGAGCGGATGGCTGAGGAGGCCCGGGAGCGGGCCAGGGACTTGAAGGCGGGTTAGTTGGTGAAGGGTTCGATTACGGCCGGGAGGGCGGTTCGATTTTGGCGGTTTGACGTTTGAAGCCAGGGGGTAGGGCTTCGAGAAGGCCAAGGGAGGGGGTGTTCCATTGTTGTTCCGGGTCGGAGAGGAGGGCTTGGATGGTGCCTTGGGGGAGGTTGGTGCCGTCGGTGATGAGTCCTTGGGGGTCGAGGGCAAAGAATTCGAGGACGGTGTTGCCGAATCCGACCGATTGGCCGATCCGGATTTCGGCTTGGGTGACGAGGGATCCGTTGACTTTGGTGCCGTTGGTGCTGCCGAGGTCGCGGACTTGCAGCCGATGACCGGCGAGGCGGAGGGCGGCGTGTTTGCCGGAGACGGAGGGGTCGAGGATGACGATGTGGCAGAAATCGGCGACACGACCGATGATGGCTTCCTCTTCGGAGAAGCGGAACCAGAAGGGTTGGCAGTCTTTGCCGCGCACGGCACCGCAGAAGAGGACTTCGTCGTCGGAGATGGTGGAGGGCTCGGGGGCGTCGAGGTCGGGGTCGCCGAAGGTGAGGAGGAGGGCGATTTGATCTTCGGTCCATTGGGGACCGAAGGCTTGTTGGATGAGGAGATCTTGGACGGAGGCTTGGAGGGTGGAGATGGCCGAGCTGGTGTTGGGTTGCCAGTTGAAGGAGGGCGAGGGCCAGGAAAGAATGAGGGCGAAGGCTTTTTCACCCATGAGGGCGCGACAGACGGCGTGGGTGACAAGGCCGCGGTGGAGGTAGATTTCGCCCGTGAGATCGTTGTGTTGAACCTGAAGGCATCCGGTGCGACCGGACATGGCGTGCATTTGGAGGATTTCGGCCAAATG
>JBDNCR010000256.1:0-3776 GCA_046719555.1 Verrucomicrobiia bacterium
GCCCCGCCCCCGCCTATGTCCCTCGAACCCCTCATCGCCGCCCTGCAAACCTTCTTCGGAAAGTTTAGAATCCTTTTCAAAATCGCCGTCATCGGATTCCTGGCCCTTCTCCTTCTCATCCCCCTCTCCATGATCTCCTCCGTTCTTCGGGAACGACTTGAACGACGCAACCAAACCGTCAACGACATCACCGCCTCCTGGGGACACTCCCAAAAAATCATCGGCCCCATCCTCCACATCCCCTACCAAGTCCGCAGCAAAGTCCTGCGTGACCGCAAAGTGGGCGACAAAACCGAACAAATCGAAGTCGAAGAAATCTCCATCCACCGCGCCTTCTTCCTTCCCCAAACCCTCTCCATCCACGGCACCCTCGAACCCCGCAAACTCTACCGCGGCATCTACGATGCCATCGTCTACTCCGGCGCCCTCACCCTCTCCGGCACCTTCAACGCTCCTGCCTGGGCCGACCTGAAAATTGACCCCAAAGACGTCCTCTGGGACGACGCCATCCTCACCCTCGGTGCCTCTGACCTCCGCGGCGCCCGACAACAAATCAACGTCGCCTTCGGCCCTGCCACCTTCCCCATGACCCCCGGCACCCGCACCTCCTTCCCCAACACCGGCGTCTCCGCCTCCCTCAAAGGCCTCGACTGGTCCTCCCCACCCTTCCCCTTCTCCATCCCCCTTACCTTCAACGGCAGCAACGAACTCTCCTTCGCCCCTCTCGGAGTCGACAACCAAGTCTCCCTCTCCTCTCCCTGGCCTGACCCTAGCTTCCGTGGCGCCTTCCTACCCGCCACCCGCGACATCACCTCGCGCGGATTCACCGCCGATTGGAACATCTCCTACTACGGCCGCACCTACCCCCAACAATGGATCGATCGCGCCCCGGTGAACGCCGACGCCATCAACGCCTCCCTTTTCGGGCTCGAATTTGTCGCCCCCATCGACTTCTACCGCGCGGTCGAACGCGCCACCAAATACGGCTTCCTCTTCATCGTCCTCGTCTTCACCGCCTTCTTCCTCTTTGAAATCCTCTCCCGCCTTCTCATCCATCCTTTTCAATACATCCTCGTCGGTGCGGCTCTCTGCCTCTTCTACCTGGCGCTTCTTTCCCTCTCAGAATTCCTCCGATTGGGTTGGGCCTATCTCCTGGCCGCGGCTGCCTCCTGGACCATGATCACCCTCTACTCCTGGTCGGTCCTCAAATCGGGCCCTCGCACCGGCATCATCGCCCTTCTGCTCGGCCTCATCTACACCGTCCTCTACGTCCTTCTGCAACTCCAGGACTTCGCCCTCCTGGTGGGGACCATCGCCCTCTTCCTCGCCCTGGCGGCCGTCATGTACACCACCCGGAACCTCGACTGGCACCGTCCCAACCCTCAACCCTAACCGTTCACCTCGCCCGCCCAAAAAAAAATCGAAATTTTTTGACCCTGACCCTATCAATGTCCCACCCCCGATGCTTGGATTGGGGAAACGCTAGGAAGCTGCCATGACCTTTGCCGACTTCTTCCACACCGCCACGGGGAAAAAACCCTACTCATGGCAAAGCACCTTGGGGGAAACATCGGCGTGCGCCTCGCGGCTCATTGAGATACCGACCGGCTTGGGCAAGACCGCTGGGGTTGTCCTCGCCTGGCTCTGGAACCGGTGGCAGCCCGAGACAACCTGGCCCCGTCGCCTGGTCTATTGCCTGCCCATGCGAACCCTCGTCGAGCAAACGCGAGACAACGTCAACCTCTGGTTGGACAACCTGGCTCGCGCCCATCCCGACAATCTGGAACTTCAATGGCTCGCGGAACACTCCCCCATCGTCCTCATGGGCGGCGAGGAACTCGACGCCAACCGAAAAGACTGGCACCTCCACCCAGAACGCCCCGCCATCCTCATCGGCACCCAAGACATGCTGCTCAGCCGCGCTCTTAATCGCGGCTACGGCGCGGGGCGTGCCCGCTGGCCTCAGGATTTTGGTCTCCTCAACAATGACTGCCTCTGGGTCATGGACGAAGTGCAGCTCATGGCCAACGGTTTCTCAACCAGTCTGCAACTTCAGGCCTGGCGATATTCTCTGGAAACGAAAGATTCTCCCGATAGCGTCCGCGCCACCGCCAAGTCCTCCACTGTCCTACCTACCCACACGTGGTGGATGTCGGCAACCATGGCCGTGCATTGGTTCGAAACCGCCGTGGATTGGCGGAGGCTCAAGCTTGATTCAACCAAACTCGAGGCGAAGAAAATGTGGGAGGAGCGCTTGAAACTCGAGGATTCCGACAAAAAGGACAAACGGGTTTCAGGGCTTCTTGGCATCATGAAATCAAAAATCATCCTCAGAGATATCACCCCTCTCAAAGCCAAGGGACGTGCCGACAACAAAGAACTGAACGTTGGTGCCTATGCCCATTCTATTGCCGGTTTCATCGCCAAAGAAAAAATTAAAACCGAAACTGCCGATCTCTGTATCTTGCTGGTCGTCAATACGGTCGAGCGGGCGGTATCAATTTACAACGCAATCAAGACCAGCGAACCGTTTAACAAAAACAATGTTCTCCTCCTCCACTCCCGCTTCCGGAGAGCGGAACGTCAACACTGGCCCGCTCACATCAAGGCGTTCGAAAACGGAGGATACACCGAGAACAGCGGTGTGCCGCAGGATCAAAGATACGCCGTCTCCGGCCCCCGGCTGATCATTGCTTCACAGGTGATCGAAGCCGGCGTGGATCTCTCCGTACCGATTCTCTACACCGAGCGCTGCCCGCTTGCATCTCTCATCCAGCGGGTTGGCCGCTGTGCCCGCCGGGCAGACGAGGTGGGCAAAGTCTATATCTTACCGATGGTTGTATCCGAAGAAACGGCCAAACCCTACGACCTTACAGGTCTGGAGGCATGGCAGCCTGGCAAAGAATCAAACGAACAAACGCCCGCCTCACCAAAGGAGGAGAAAGGTGAGCCGTTACCGGACTGCCTCGGCATCGGCTCGTTATCTTCATGGATTGAAAAAATACGCAACGAAGATATTCGGAAAAAACCCGGTTCCACGAAAACTCTCGCTGAGACCCAAAGAACTGAATCTGCGGATGATTCCACATCGCCCCAATCATGAAAAAGATCGAGACGCTCTTTCCTTACCGCCCGTCCCATGTGCCCCGCACGGTGGATTTGTTCAAATTGTTTGACACCACCGCCGACTTGAGTGGCGGGGATATTGACATTGCCGACTGGGTGCGCGGGGGCGATGACTTGGATGTCGCAGTATTTTGGCGGGAACTTGATGCCGACAGCCAGCCTCCAAAGAATCTGAAACCCCGCCATGAGGAACTCTGCCCGGTTGGCATCGGCTCGTTCAAGAAGCACTGGCGTAACTTAAAAAAACGCAACGGCGGCCAAATCTGGCGACAGGTGTACAACAAAGGTTGGGAGCCATTGGCCGAAGATGACCTGATTTATCCCGGTCAAGTCTTTCTGCTGAACACGAAATGCGGCGGCTACTCGCCCACGGAAGGCTGGAAGCCGGATGAACCAGAAACCGGACCCGTTACTGATCCAAAGCCTACTTTCTCCGCCCCTGAACCAACAGGCAACGAACAAGATGAAGAAGACTCTCCCGAAGATCAGTGGCATTCCATTTTCACCCACAGCCAGAAGGTCTGGCAAATCTTGGATGAAATTCTCAAGGACTCCGCCATCGCAGCAAAGTTGACCGACCAGGAAAAAAACGCCCTCGATCACTCCCCGCCCTGGCATGACTACGGCAAGGCACATGAAAAATTCCTGGC
>JBDNCR010000257.1:0-3775 GCA_046719555.1 Verrucomicrobiia bacterium
ACGGTGACGTGCTCGTCGTCCGGATGGAAACCGCGCGGCCGAATGTAGTCCGTGTGGGGAGGTCCCAGGGCGATGCCGCTCCGGTGGTGCAGCATACCCCGCATGGAAACCTTGAAAGCTTCCTTCCAGGCGTCTTCCCCGATGACGAAAGGATAACTGGTGCCAATGCCATCAACCACCACCCGATAGCGCCCGGGCCGGGTCAGGGCGGAAAAATCCATCCGATGAACGTCAGCCTTCACATTGTTGCGATCTTTCTGCATCCGCTCCGGTTTATTGGCCGGCCAGGACAACTCCACCTTGCCCCGAAAGGCTTCCCGTCCGCTCTCATCCTCAACCACGCGAAATTCCAAGTCCTTCGGATAATAGATCTGCGGCCCGACCCCGGTCCAGAAACTGAGATACGCCTGCTTGCCTTGATCCAATGGATGATAGCCTATCTGGTTGACATGGACCGCCGGGCTGCGCACGAGGGAGGGTTGATGGGTATATTCAAAGGCGGGCTGCAGAGTGTTGAGCGGCCCGAAGTCGATGGTGTAGGTTTGCCCCTCCCGTAGTTTTTCCGGGAGTTGCAGAAGCAGGGTGTGTTCGAAGACCACATTCCAGCCGGGACTGCTGGCATCCAGCGGGCGGGATTTTCGCCATACCCCCGCCGGCTGAAATTCCTTGTCGCCCGAGCGGATCGTATACACCGACGGCTCCTCTGAAAGATCGGCTTGCAGACGGTCGCCGACAAAACCCTCGTGCGTGGTGAGATGCGACTTTTGCGCTCCGACCAGCCAACCGATGGCTCCACGGCCACGTTCCAAATCCACGCCACGCTTCCTTTCCACAATTTTGTCCCCCGGCTGCGGCTCGTAAAGTTTGTGTTCGTTGGGAATCACCCGCCCCTCGACCACGATCACGGCCAGCATGTCGTCGGAGACGGCCGCCACATGAGCCACACGCGGGGAATCCTCCGTCCTGGCCACCGGGGTCAAATCCCGCGGCACGGGCGCGACCGAAATGCCATCCAGCCACACGGTTCCTTTTCCGCGCATCATCACTTGCAGGCGGGAGTCGCTGGGGAGGCTCACCCTTTTCTCAAATCGTCGCCAGTCAAAAGCCTCTTGAACGTGGCCAATGCGGTCGATCCAGGCAAATCCCCCGCCCCATCGACCGATGCCGGTGAAGAGAGAACCCGGCGCATCAGGCCGGGCTTTGATCCAACCGGAGACCATGTATTCCCCTCCGACCAGACCGGGAAGTCGCGCCGTGACGTTGGCCAGCGCGTCTTCGGGGCTGTCGATGCGCAGCCGCAGCGAGGCGGAGCCGACCTTCGCCTCGGAGGTGTCCCGGGAAACTTTCAGGTTGGCACCATCGGCCTGCCATGTGTCACCCCAGCCCCGCGGCACCTCCCCGTCAGCTTCTTCCATGTCTCCATTGATGGCCAAGTTCGTCGCCTGCTCGGTGGTTGCCTCTCCCTGCACGCTGACAGGTGAGGAAAGCAGGATGAGGCCAAGCGGCAGGAAGACGGAAAGTGCCGGAAGGATCAAACGGCGAGAGAAGTGGAAATTGGATTGCATGGGAGGGAGGTTGGCGACGTGTTGGCGAAGGTTAATTTATCCGGGTCCAAGAGAGGGATGAGAGCGAGGAGAGCCCCCCAGTGGTAAAAAGGATCGCTATTGATCACATCCCCGCCTTCACCGGTCTCAGCATTGTAATTTTCGTAAACATGGCCCTTGGCTTGCCATTCCTTAAGAATCAATTTGGCCGATTTCTCCCGCAGGATTTCCCGCTCGGCGGGCAGGTCGTACTGGCAGAGACCGAGATAGACGAGGAAGTTCAATGGTGCCCAGATGCGTCCCCGCCAGTAGGTATTGTCCCCGTAGGCCGCATCGTCCCGCGCGATCGAGGGCAGCATCCACTCGCCGAAAAATTTTCGCGGATTGAGGAAATGCTCGTCCATCATCCGGCGGGCCTGGGCCGGCGTGGCCGCCCGGGCCAGAAGTGGGTAAAAGCAGGTAGGGGAAATTCTGCGAGAGAACTCGCCGGTGTCGAGCCGCAGGTTCAAGAAAATACCCGCATCCTCACACCAGAGGCGCCCCAGGGCGGCCCGGTAGGCCTCGGCACGGGTGCGCAGTTCGCGTTCCTCAGCCGACTTTTGTAATAACGCGGCGAGATCGGCCAAGGCGTCACAATCCGCCACATAAAGTGACATGAGGCCAACATCGGCCAGGGCGATCTGGTGCCGGGCAGCGTCGAAAGGAACGTCGTCGTACATCGGCGAGTTGTCCAGACCCGACTCGAGGGCGGCGGCAAAGCGGCTGGGCCGCGTGGAGTTATCATGTTTGAATCCGACCCGACGCTCGGAGGGGAAGGGATTGGAACCCCAACAAAGAAACCCTTCGCTCTGGCGATTTTTCGGCCACCAACGGTTCCAGGTTAACAAAGTATCGAAAGATTCCTCGACCGGCCACAAGTCCCCGAAGCAGCGGTGGAGAAACCGGAAGGTCAGGGCCCCAATCGGGGGCTGAGACCGATCATAGCTCACCGAACCATTGGCCCCCGAAAAGTTGGGCACAAATCCTTCCGGTGTGACTTCTTGCGTGATGGCCATCGCATTGGCGTAGGCAAGATCGCGGTTGCCTTCCCCCGCCGCCAACCAAGCGGCAAAGTAAGTGTCCCAACAAAACAAGACATTACCTCCCCAGTTCACATTCCATAACCGGCTCACGGGGCTGATGACCCGGTTTTTGCCCGGGTCAAAAATGGTGTCCCAGGCGAGGCACGATTGTAAAATCCCCCGCATTTCAGCGTGTTCCACCTCTTTTGTGGCCGAGAGCACACGCTGGCGCGCGTTTCCCAACAACGCCCGCACCTCTTCAACCTCGGCAGGGATTCCCTCCCGCAAGGACAACGTCCGGCCGAGGGGAAGAGCAAGAAAATTTCCGCGATAAGGAACGTCAAATTCATCGACCGGTATCTCCGATGCAAAAAAGGCAAAGGTGCGGCCTTCTTCGGATCGGGCTATCAGGCAGTCAGTTTCCCGCCAGGCCGCCCCGAGCCGGTTCCACATAAATCCGACGTCCACCAAAAGCAGCGGTGCCTTCGCCCGCGGCAAATTCAAAGGGGTAATGAGCAAAAGCAATTCCTCCTTATGGGTGCCGGACTCCACTTGAATCTCCACCCCCGCCCATTTCAAAACCAGGGATGTGTAGCTCCCGTCTTGGGCTCGCAGCCCTGGGGTGACTTCCGGCTTGTTGGCCTGCCGACGGCAGACGTGCACCTCCTGCAAGGGGCGTCCCGGTTGTTCGTGGTATGTCTTCAGTGACAAATTCACACACAAACCCTCCGGCAGTCGCACGTGCGAAAGCAGACTGTAGGTCGACCAAGTGTTCCAACCACGCGCCAGACGGCGCTGGCAGTCGGCGTAGAATTCCGTAGTCGGCTTGGACGCTGCTGTATGGGAGGGGAGGGGAGGGGCGGTTTTCATCAGGGCCCATTTTGGTTCGATCGAATTGGTCTTGCCTTTTCTTGTTCTAACTGGGTAAAAAGCTTGATGTGCAAATCATTGCACAGCATTCCAGACCCGTCAAGTCGTTTTCGCTTTTTTCCCCTTTTTTGCCTATGATCGATCAGATATCCCTCTCGCCGGTGACGGGCGAACTACTGTCGATAAGTCCAAGATCAGGCCCTGCGTGTCTTCTTTCCGTGAAGGACTCTAGTTTGTATGTTTTTTGTGTCCATCTACTTAGTTTTAGGAATGAGCTTTAGATAAGGGTTAATCAACTCA
>JBDNCR010000258.1:0-3774 GCA_046719555.1 Verrucomicrobiia bacterium
CCATCCCCGGTCGTCACCCGAACCGCCACCGGCTTCCCCTCGAATCCCTCCGCCAACGGCAACACCCCACCCACCGCCTCAACAAACAAACGGAGCCGTAACCGTGCCGACATCCTCGGCGGCCCATCCGTAATCATTCAACCCCCGCCACCTTCCGCCAAAGCTCCACCGGATCATGCTTTGGACGCGCTGCCGCTACCCCTGCCCGAACCGCCTCATACACCGCCGGGCTCTCCTGCCACCGTCGCACCACCTTCCGCAAATCCCCCGGACTCCGTACCACCGGCCCAAACCCGTGCCGTGCACAATACCGCACCGTAATCCTCTCCTGAGGCATCACCCCTCCCAACCCATTCACAATCAAAGGCACCCCCGCCATGATCGTCTCACTCGTCGTCCCCGTGCCCCCTCGCGCCACCACCGCCCACGACACCGACATCAACCGCGCCATATCCGTCCGCAAACCCAAGGCCCGCACCCGCAACGTCCGGCTCCGCCCCGCCCACCGCTTCACCTCCACCCGTGTCCGGGACGACCGCCCGCACACCGCCAACACCTGCGGCGGTCGCGGCAACCCCTCCAACACCCGCAAAAACGCCGCGTGATTGTTCGCACCCCGCCCTCCCGTCGACAGCATCAACACCGGCTCCTCCGGCTCCAGCCCCAAATCCCGCACAAACGCCGCCTTCTCCCTTTCCCCCATCGGCGGCGCATAAAAACTCGGATCCAACATAAACCCTCCCGTCCACGTTCGCCCTGTTGGCATCCCCAACGCCCTCGCCGCCTCACACGTCTCCTCCACCGCTCCCACAAACAAATTCGCCTCCGGATTCACCCAATGCCGACTAAACCCATACCCCCCATGCAACTCCCCGCAATAGGTCACACACCGCACCCGCCCCGCGCCCAACGTCTCCTGCGCCACCTCAAAAAAAGCGTGATTCAACGAAGGATGCACCGAGACCACCACCTCCGGCTCCACCGTCTCCAGCAAACCCCGGAACAACGGCGCGTTCCGCAAATACCTCTTCGACCGGCACGGCCCCATCACCTCCAACACATTAAAATACACATGATGCAAATTCGGATGATGCCGCTGGATCCAATTATACAACCCCACCCCAAAATGATACAACCGCGACGTCTGTTCCAAAGCCTGGTGCGTCTCCACCTCCAACTCCAAACCCCGCAACTCCTCCCGCATGGCCCACGCCCCAAACGCCCGCGCCCGCATATCGTGCCCTCCCCCCGTACTCGACGTTAAAATCAACACCCGCATGACGCCCAAACCGCCAATCTACGACCCCAACCACCACCACGGCAAAGGTTTTTCCACTTATTCACACCCCGTGAATAACTCGGTGAACAACGTCTTTCCTGCAACACCTCCAAGGCAAATCCGCGTCATTCCCCCCTCTTTATCCCCACCTCATCCAGAAGTTCCCACCGCACGCCCCATCTTTGACTTCCCCACCCGTCCCCGTCCCTCATCATCCCCTTCACCATGATCGCTCAAGTTCCCGCCGAATCCCGCCGCGGCCGCCTTACCAACATCCAAGTCAATCTCGAAGGCCTTCCCCCCATCCACAGCCCCGAGTCTGAATCGGCCGTCCTGGGAGCCATGCTTGCCCAACCCCAAACCGTCGTCTCCCTCGCCCTCGAATCCCTGGTCCCCGAAGACTTCTTCAACCCCGCCCACCAAACCCTCTTCCGCGCCCTCATCGACATGGACCGCGCCTCCATCCCCATCGACATCTCCTCCGTCCTCACCTACCTCAAAGACCGCAAACTCGACGAAGCCATCGGCGGCCCCTCCATCCTCGGCGAACTGGCCACCAGCGTCGTCTCCATCCTCACCGCCCCCACCCACATCAAAGCCGTCCAGGACAAAGCCATCCTCCGCCGCCTCCTCGACGCCTGCGCCCGCATCGCCTACGAAGCCCACGAACGTAGCCACGACGTCCAAGCCGTCGTCGACGAAGCCGCCAGCCAAATCTTCTCCATCACCGACCGGAAAGCCTCCGCCGGAGTCATCGACACCAAAACCGCCCTTCTCCATGCCGTCAACCTCATCGAACGCATGCGCAAATCCCGCGGCAAATGTGCCGGCATCCCCTCCGGATTCGAAGAACTCGACCACCTCACCGGCGGCTTCAAACCCGGCGAAATGATCGTCCTCGCCGCCCGTCCCGGCGTCGGCAAAACCGCCCTCGCCCTCTCCATGGTCGCCTCCATGCTCAAAGAACGCTACGACCTCGCCACCGACACCTTCATCCGTCCCGGCTACTCCATCGCCTTCTTCAGCCTCGAAATGACCGCCGAGCAACTCATGCTCCGCCTTCTGGCCCTTTCCGGCAACATCGCCATGGACAAAATCACCAAAGGCCAACTCTCCGACGCCGAACTCATGGGCCTCACCCACATCGGCTCCGAACTCGCCGACATGCGCCTCTTCATCGATGAATCCTCCATGCTCTCCATCAACCAACTCCGCGCCAAAGCCCGACGCCTCCGCCAAGATCCCCAGAAAAAAATCGACCTCATCGTCATCGATTACCTCCAGCTCCTCACCTCCAACTCCGAAAAAGCCAAAGACAATCGCCAAGTCGAAGTCGCCGAAATCTCCCGCGGCATCAAAGCCCTCGCCCTCGAACTCAAAATCCCCATCCTCGTCCTCGCCCAACTCAACCGCAAACCCGATGAAGGCAACGGCGAACCCGCCCTCCACCACCTCCGCGAATCCGGCTCCATCGAACAAGACGCCGACGTCGTCATGATGCTCTCCGCCGCCCAAAAAGACCGCAACGAAGACGAACCCAAAACCTCCGCCCCACGCCACGGCTGGGCCCAAGAAATGATCCTCAACATCGTCAAACAACGCAACGGCCCCACCGACCGCATCGGCCTCATCTTCCAGCGCGAATACACCCGCTTTGCCAATAAGCCCCGCGCCGGACGCTAACCTCACCGGCCCCGGAAAAACCCGGGCTCCATCCGCACCTCATGGAAATCCGCATCCACAAACAACGGCGACTCCACTAAAAACGTCACCGCCACCACATCCTCCGGCATCAACCGCAACGAAATCTCCTCCAAATAACCTGCCTCCCCCAAAATCATCCCATCCAAACGCAACGCCCCCTCCTCCTCCGGATCCGCCCCCAACCAACCCGAAATCGCCGCATCCCCCACAATCACCACCCGGGCAAAGGAACCCTTCCGCATCCGGGCCAACATCTCTGGATTCATCACCGAAACTGGGTCGCCCAATCCCACGGAATCCCCGCATCATTCCACGGTCGGCGCTTCTCATCCGGAGCCGCAGCATCATAAGGCTCGCTCGGCAAATTCACCAACAACGTCTCCGTCGGCCCCAACGCCCGAAACCCATGAAAAATCCCCGGCGGAATAATCACCAGCGACGGACAAAACTCTCCCGTCACATGCCCATGCACTCGCCCCCGCGTCGGACTCTCCGGACGATCATCGAAAAACGCAATCTGGCACATCCCCTTAATCACACTCATCGCATCCACCTGCCGCTCATGCGCATGCCACGCCTTGATCACTCCAGGATAAATCGTACTGAAATACGCCTGACCAAACCCACGGAAATGCGGGTCATCCCGCCGCAAAATCTCCATCACCCGCCCCCGATCATCACAATGCGGTCGAAGCGGAATAATCTCTAACCCCTCCAACATCCCTCCATCTAACCCGGCCCCTCCCCAAAAAGCCAGACTTCTCCACCCCCCTCACCCCTCGCGGCCCGCC
>JBDNCR010000259.1:0-3755 GCA_046719555.1 Verrucomicrobiia bacterium
TGCCAAGTGACGACTGTAGTGGTCACAAACCGTAGCCATGCGTCTTTAAAGAACCAACGCGTGCGACCACTGATGTCGGCTCGTGGCGTCCTTTTTTCCAAGAAGGGAAAACTTGGGGGCAGGCAGTGGGATGACGGGAATCGTGGAGGCCATCGCCTGGTTCGGTGGCTTGGTCTCTGCTCATCGAGGTGTTTCCCATCGTTGGATGGTGGCGTCCGGAAAAGCGGTTGTTATCTGTTCTTCCAGGTCGCGGACGGCTTGGTGGACGGCGGCTGAAGTTTGATCCGGACGGCCGTCGCTGAAGCGAATTTGGTAGAGATCGGTGTTTCGGATTCTTTTGACCTCAATCCGCTGATTCCAACCCGCAGCCAATTTTTGCACAGTCTCCTCGATCCGATTCGGGTCGGGATGCTGAATTTGTAGGGTGGCCGTGCTCAACGACGGCTCACCGCAACTCCACAAAAACAGGGCGGCTCCAAGGGAACCGAGGCATCGAAGGGTCATGTTCATTTCCCGGTTGAGTTCTTTTATGCCGATGGGAGTTTTCGCACAGCCTTGCCCTAAGGGAAAGCCTTGTTCCGGCACCGCTTCCCAAGGAATCAACTTGGGGTAAGTTGCCCGGATGTCTCAACTGCGGTGGATCTTCACCATGGCTTGGCGCGACAGCCGAAGCCAATGGCGCCGCCTTGCCGGAGTCATCATCGCCGTGGCCATTGGCGTCGCCGCCCTCGCGGCCATCCACGGTCTCCACGGCACCGTTCGCCAGGCGGTCGAGCAGGAAGCCAGCGCCCTGCTCGGCTCAGATGCCCAGATCACCTCCCGCGCCGGATTCAGCCCAGCCGACGAGGCCACGCTCCGGGCCACTTCCGAAGAGGTGGCTCGCGAAATCAGCTTCTCCTCCATGCTCCTCATCGGCGACGGAGCCGGATTGGTCCAGGTCCGGGCCCTCGCGGGAAATTATCCGTTCTACGGCAAAGTCCAAACCGAGCCGCCTGAGGCTTGGACTCAAGCTCTGGCCGGGGAAGGGGTGGTGATCGAGCCCTCCCTGCTCGACCGGTTCGGCGCTTCCGTTGGCGATCGGGTCCGGTTGGGAGAGGCGGAACTTAAGATTCTCGGCGTCTTTCGCAAGCCGCTCCCGCGCAGCACCCGATTCAGCGCCTTTGCCCCGGAACTGGTGGTGGCCGAGGCCATTCTGCCCGGCACCCGCCTGCTGGACACCACCAGCTTGGTCTTTCACCACCGCCACCTCCGCCTCTCCGGTTCGGAGCCGCTCGAAACCTTGCGCACGGCGGCGGACCACGCCGGATGGCAGATGCAACGGGTGGAGGATCGGCGGGACCAGTTGGGCGGCACCTTGGAACGGTTCCAGCAATTTTTGGCCCTCATCGCCCTGGCCGCTCTGGTGCTTGGAGCCGTCGGCGTTGCCGGGACCGTCCAAACCCACGTCCGTCGGCGCATCGGTTCGGTCGCGGTCCTCCGTTGTCTGGGATGTCCGGCCCGAACGGCCTTCTCCATTTACGCGCTTCAGGCCTGGGCACTCGGCATGATCGGCGCGTTCCTGGGCACCGGACTGGGAGCCCTCCTCCACGCCGGGGCGGTCCGGGCCGCCTCCGACCTGGTTCCTTTCCCCTTGAACCTCTGGCCTTCGATCGGGACCCTCGCCGCCACCGGCGCGGCCGGATTCAGCGTCTGTGCCGCTTTCGCCACCCTTCCCCTGCTCGGCCTCCGCCAAGCCACCCCTGCGCGCGCGTTACGCGAGGCGGGGGCAGCGGCCGACCGTCGGTCCAAAATCGGAGGAGCCTGCTTGGCGGGTGGTCTGGGGGCCCTGGCCGTTTGGGGAGTGTTGCGCGCTGGAGAGGTCGACGGGGCGCGGGCCGCCGCGATGACGGGCGGGTTGGCTCTGGCCTTTGGTCTTCTGGTCGGGGCGGCTTGGCTGGCCGCTTGGTTGGCCCGGCGCGCGGTTCGGCCCGGCTGGCCGTTCTGGCTACGGCAAGGGGTGGCCGGCATGTTCCGACCGGGCAACCAGACCACGCTGTTGGTCTTGGCCCTCGGCTCGGCGAGCTTCCTGCTCTGTCTGGTGATGCTGGCGCGTGACTCACTACTCGCTCGGGTCGAGGTGGCCCGAGATCCGGCCAGTCCGAATCTTTACCTGGTCGATGTCCAAACCGATCAGCTCGACGCGGTTCGTGCCGCCACGACCGTTGGCGGAAGCGTGGTGCTCGATTCCGCCCCGGTCGTCACCATGCGCATCCGCTCTGTGCAGGGGATTCCTTCCGCGGAACTGGAGCGGCGGGTGCCCAAGTGGATTCTGCAACGGGAGTTCCGCTCCACCTACCGCGCCGGGCTCAACGACTCCGAACGGTTGCTCGAAGGCCAGTGGTGGGACCAAGCTGAGACCGAACCGGGACAACTCGCCGTGTCCCTGGAAAAGGAGCTGGCGCGCGACCTGGGCGTAACGGTGGGCGATACCCTCGGACTCGATATTGTTGGGCGACCTGTTGAAGCCCGGATCACCAGCCTGCGCGGAGTCGATTGGAGCCGGTTCGCCCTCAACTTCTTCATGGTCTTCCGGCCTGGCGATCTGGAGGGGGCTCCCGCCTTTCACCTCGTCACCGCCCGAGTGCCGGAAGGGACCACCTCCGGCGCCCTGCAGCGGACCTTGGCCACCACTTTTCCCAACGTCTCCACCATCGACCTGGCTTTGGTCTTGGCCCAGGTGCGCGAGATTCTCGGGAACATCGCTCGGGTGGTGGAGGGCTTGGCCTGGTTCACCGCCGCAGCCGGCCTGGCGGCAATCGCCGCCGTGATCGCCAACGGGCGGGAAGAACGGTTGCGGGAAAGCGTGCTGCTCCGAACCCTGGGAGCCGACCGGGCCATGGTGGAAAAGGTTTTTACCACCGAACACGGCGTGTTGGGCCTCATCGGCGGAGCCGTCGGCATCGTCCTCGCGGTGGTGGCCCATGCCGCTCTAGCGCTTTGGGTTTTCAAGTCCGACCCGTGGCCGTCCCCGTGGTGGCTTGGGGTGTTTGCTCTCGGACCGGCCATGGTCTCCGTCATTCTCGGCTGGTGGCTCGGCCATGGCATCTCTTCCCGCCCACCCTTAGAGGAGCTGCGCCGGCTCGATCCCGGCAACGGCTAAAGCATCAATCCCCACGGTCGGGCCGGGACTCAGGAGCCGGGGCGTCGTCAAACAGGCGGAGAAAGTTGAACTGGGGTTGTTCGAACTTCGGTTTGCCTTTGGTCCGCCGCTTTTTCCGGACCGGCTTGCGCTGTTCTTCCAAAACGCGCGAAGGACGCCCGGTGGAATCGAGCCCGTTTTCTTCAAGGTTGCGGAGGATCCTTTTCGCGCGATCCAAAACCGGCCGGGGCAATCCGGCCAGCCGCGCCACCTGGATGCCATAGCTCTTGTCGGCCCCACCGGGAACAATTTTTCGGAGAAAGACGATCTGATCGTTCCATTCCCGCACGGCGACGTTGAAATTTTTCACCCCGGGCAAGGATGCGGCCAGCTCGGTCAGTTCGTGGTAGTGAGTGGCAAAGAGGGTCTTGGCTTTAACCTCATTGTGGAGATGTTCGGCCACCGCCCAGGCGATGCTGAGTCCGTCGAAGGTCGAGGTGCCCCGTCCGATCTCGTCGAGGATGATCAGGCTGTCCCGGGTGGCGTTGTTGAGGATGTTGGCCGTTTCATTCATCTCCACCATGAAGGTGCTCTGACCCCGGGACAGGTCGTCGGCGGCTCCGACCCGGGTAAAGAT
>JBDNCR010000026.1:0-10177 GCA_046719555.1 Verrucomicrobiia bacterium
GGGGTCGGTTCTGGGAGGAACGAGACGGGGTGTTGGGGGGAGAAGATTTTAATAAAGGCAAGTGAAGTATCGGGCGGTGGGTGAGGTGGGCCGGGCTTCAATACCATCCCGAGGGAACCTGACTGTCTTGCCACATGCGGTAGTCTTGATTGATCTGAATCCGGTTGGGATCCGGGGTGGCGCAGCCAGCAAGGAGGATGATGATGGTGAGGAGGGGAATCCATTTCACGGGGTGAGGGTGACGGAGGGGGCAGAGGTGGGCGAGAGAAAAGGAGCGGAGGGTTAAGCTTTTTGGTTGGGGTGGGGGAGAGGGATGGAGGTTTGGTTGGCGCTTGCTTGGGAGAGAGGGGTGGTTGAGTATGCGGACGTGTTCAAGAGGTTGAGTGGTGGCCTAAGTGTTTTGGCGATCGTCTTGGTCGCGGGATGCGGAGGCGAGAGGGAGTCTGTGGGGCCTTTGCCTCCAGAGGTCGTGGTGGCGGCGGTGGAGCAGAGGGATGTGCCGGAGGTGCAGGAGTGGGTGGGGGTGTTGGATGGTTCGGTGAATGCTCAGATTCAGGCTCAGGTGCGGGGGTATTTGCTGCGGCAGTTGTATCGGGATGGGACGTTTGTGAAGAAGGGGCAGGGGTTGTTTGAGATTGATCCGCGCCCGTTTGAGGCGGTGTTGGCGCAGGCGAGGAGTGATGTGGCCCGGGCGGAGGCGGAACAGGTGCGGACGGAGGCGAACTTGCGGCGGGCGCAGGAGTTGATCAAGAAGGACGCGATTAGTCAGATGGAGGTGGATACGGCGGTGGAGCAGGCGGCGGCGGCGAAGGCGAACTTGCAGGCGGCGCTGGCGAATTTGGAGGCGGCGAAGATTAATTTGGGATTTACGGAGATTGTGTCGCCGATTGAGGGGATCGCGGGGCAGGCGTTGGCGCAAGTGGGGGATTTGGTGGGCGGCGGGGATGGGAAGCTGTTGACGACGGTGTCGACGATTGATCCGATTCGGGCGTTGTTTAATGTGAGTGAGCAGGAGTATTTGAAGGCGGCGGAGGACATTGCGGCGGCGGTGCGGAATCCGAATCCTGGGGAGAGGAAGGCGACGTTGGAGTTGGTTCTGGCTGATGGGTCGGTGTATCCCCACCGAGGAACGTTTGATTTTGTGGATCGGCAGATTGATCCGGCGACGGGGACGTTGCGGGCGGCGGCGCTGTTTCCGAATCCGGAGGGGATTTTACGGCCGGGATCGTTTGCTAAGGTGCGGGCGGCGGTCGATGTGGTGGAGGGTGGGTTGTTGGTGCCGCAAGAGGCGGTGAGGGAGTTGCAGGGGGGGACGCAGGTGATTGTGGTGGATGGGAGCGATCAGGCGGAGATTCGGCAGGTGACGACGGGTTTTCGGGTGGGGCGGTTGTGGTTGATTCGGGAGGGGTTGAATCCGGGAGAGCGGGTGGTGGTGGAGGGGTTGCAACGGATTACCCGGAATGGGCCGGTGCGGGTGCGTGGGGAACGGTCGGAGGCGACCAAGAGCCTGGAGAAAGCGGGCGAGTAGAGGGGAGCGTATGGCGAGGTTTTTCGTGGATCGGCCGATTGTGGCGATGGTGATTGCCATTTTGATGAGCATCGTGGGGTTGGTTTCGATGCTGGGGCTGCCGGTGGCGCAGTATCCGGATATTGTGCCGACGGAGATTGCGGTGTCGGCTTCGTATGTGGGGGCGGATGCGGTGACGGTGGAGGAGTCGGTGGCGACGCCGATTGAGCAGATGATGAGTGGGGTGGATGGGATGAACTACATGTATTCGACCAATTCGAATGCGGGGAGCATGACGCTGAGGGTGAATTTTGATTTGGGGACGGATCCGAACATTGATCAGATCTTGACTCAGATGCGGGTATCGCAGGCGGAGTCTCAGTTGCCGGCGGAGGTGCGGGCGAGTGGGGTGACGGTGAACAAGGGGAACGCGTCGCCGTTGATGATCTTCACGTTGTCTTCGCCGAAGGGAAGTTACGACAGTCTGTTTTTGTCGAACTATGCGTATTTGAATTTGAGTGATGCGTTGACGCGGGTGAAGGGGGTGGCGTCGGTGAATATTTTTGGGGCGGGTCAGTATGCGATGCGGATTTGGGTGTTGCCGGATCGTTTGGCCAAGCTGCAGGTGACCATTCCGGAGATTGTCGGGGCGATTCAGAGTCAGAATACGGTGAATCCGGCAGGGACGATTGGGGGGGAGCCGGTGCCGGAGGGACAGGTCTTCACCTATTCGGTCTCGGCGCAGGGTCGGTTGCAGACGGAGGAGGAGTTTGGGGCGATTGTGTTGCGGGCCAATCCGGATGGGTCGATGGTGCGGGTTCGGGATGTGGCGCGGGTGGAGCTGGGGGCGAACAATTACAGCATGTTGGCCCGGTTTGATGGGAAGCCGTCTGCGGCGTTGGCGCTGTATCAGGTGCCGGGGAGCAATGCGTTGGAGGCGGCGAGGGGGGCTCGGGCGCTGATGGCTGAGTTGGCGGAGCGGTTCCCGGATGATTTGGAGTATGAGGTGGCCCTGGACACGACGATGGCGGTGAGTGAGGGGGTGAAGGAGATTGCGCACACGTTGCTGGAGGCGTTGGTGCTGGTGATTTTGGTGGTGTTTGTTTTTTTGCAGGGGTGGCGGGCGACGCTGATTCCGTTGCTGGCGGTGCCGGTTTCGCTGATTGGGACGTTTGCGTTTTTTCCGTTGTTTGGTTTTTCGATCAACACGTTGTCGTTGTTTGGCATGGTTTTGGCGATTGGGTTGGTGGTGGACGATGCGATTGTGGTGGTGGAGGCGGTGGAGCATCATTTGGAGAAGGGGTTGAGTCCGCGGGAGGCGACGTTGAAGGCGATGTCGGAGGTGACGGGTCCGGTGATCGCGACGGCGCTGATTTTGGCGGCGGTGTTTGTGCCGACGGTGTTCATTCCCGGGATCACGGGGCAGCTTTATCAGCAGTTTGCGATTACGATTGCGGTGTCGATTTTGTTGTCGGCGTTCAATGCGTTGACGTTGAGTCCGGCGTTGTCGGCGATTTTGCTTCGGCCGAAAGTTGGGACTGGGGGGCTGCTGGGCCCGTTCTACCGGCGGTTTAACTGGGGTTTTGGCAAGTTGACGAAGGGGTATGTGGGGGTGTGCCGTTTTTTGATCCGCAAGTTGGTGGTGACGGGGTTGTTTTTGGTGTTGGTGGTGGTGTCGGCGGGTTATTTTGGGCGGAGTTTGCCGGGGTCTTTTATTCCCAATGAGGACCAGGGGTATGCGTTTGTGGGGATTGAGTTGCCGCAGGCGGCGTCATTGCAGCGAACGGATGCGGCGGCGCGGGAGGTGGAGGAGGCGATTTTAGGCATTCCGGGAGTGCAGCATGTGACGAGCATTGTGGGTTACAATTTGTTGAGTGGGGTGAGCACGTCATACAATGCGTTCTTTTTTGTGACGTTGGAGCCGTGGGACCAACGGAAGAGTCCTGAGACGTCTTATGGGGCGATCACGCGGGCGATTAATCAGAGGGTGGGGACGCAGCCCGGGTTTGTGGGATTTGCTTTTCCGCCGCCGGCGATTCCCGGGGTGGGAACGGCGGGGGGAGTAACCTTTGTGTTGCAGGACCGGTCGGGTGGGGATGTGTCGTTCTTGGCGAAGAACATGAAGGAGTTTATGGCGGCGGCGCAGAAGAGGCCGGAAATTGCGAGTGTCTTATCGACGTGGTCGTATGCGGTGCCGCAGGTGTTTGTGGATGTGGATCGGGATAAGGTGGTGAAGCAGGAATTGGATGTGCGGGATGTCTATCAGACGTTGCAGTGTTTCATGGGGGGGGTGTTTGTGAACTTTTTCAATCGGTTTGGGCGGCAGTGGCCGGTGTTTGTGCAGGCGGATGGGAGTTACCGGACGGATGCGTCAGACCTGACGCATTTTTACGTGAAGAATCGGTCGGGGAAGCCGGTGCCCCTGGATTCGGTGGCGATGCTGGGGACGACCTTTGGGCCCGAGTTTACGATGCGATTTAATTTGTATCGGAGTGTGCAGTTGAATGTGTCGGGAGCGCCGGGGGTGAGTTCAGCGCAGGTGATGGCGGCGTTGGAGGAGACGTTTCGGGAGACGATGCCGCCGGAGATGGGCTATGAGTATATGGGGATGTCGTATCAGGAGAAGCGGGCGGCGATGGGGGTGCCGCCTCAGGCGATCTTCGGGTTGTCGTTGTTGTTCGTATTTTTGATTTTGGCGGCTCAATACGAGTCGTGGAGTTTGCCGTTTTCGGTGTTGTTGGGGACCCCGGTGGCGGTGTGCGGAGCGTTGGGTGGGCTTTGGGCGATGCGGTGGTTGAGCCCGATTTATGAGAACAACATTTACGCGCAGATTGGCTTGGTGATGTTGATTGGTCTGGCGGCGAAGAATGCGATTTTGATTGTGGAGTTTTGTAAGGTGCGAGTGGAGGAGGGAATGAGCCTGATGGCAGCAGCGTTGGAGGGGGCGGAGTTACGGTTTCGGCCGATTTTGATGACGTCGTTGGCGTTTATTTTGGGATGTGTGCCGTTGGCGACGGCTTCGGGGTCGGGTGCGGTGTCACGCCAGGTGATGGGAATGACGGTGATTGGTGGAATGATGGCGGCGTCGTTTATCGGGATTCTGTTGATTCCGGCGCTTTTTTATGCGGTGGAGCGGCTGACCGGAGGGGGGCGGTTGGTTGAGGAGAAGGGGGACGAGGTGGTGCGGGCTAACCCGATGCCGGGCCAGGCGAAGGAGGGGGGTGATTCGGTGACGGGTCCGGTTGCGGGAGCGTCGGAGGGTTCGAGGGGGTCAGGGTTGAGGGGGGGTGAGGCTGGGGTGGTGACGGGACCGGCGGCACCGGAGTCGCCGCATCGGACGACGCCGAAAAGTGGACGATCGGACACGATTCCGATGAAGGTGCCGCCGGTTCCGCTTCCGCCGACGGGTTTGCCGGTGCCGCCAAGGCCCGGGCAGAAGCCGGAGAGGTGAGGGGGGGTCAGCCGAGTTTTTGTTGGAGGAGTTGGTCGACCAGGCCGGGATTGGCTTTGCCTTTGCTTTGTTTCATGACGAAGCCTTTAAGGGCGTTGATGGCGGCGGTTTTACCGGCTTTGTAGTCGGCAACACTGCGGGGGTTGGCGGCGATGGCGGCTTCGCACCAGGCTTCAAGCTGGGCGGAGTCGTTGACTTGTTCCAGGCCGAGTTTTTTGACGAGGTCTCCAGGGGATTCTCCAGTGGAGAGCATTTCGTTGAGAAGGTCTTTGGCTTGTTTGGAGTTGATTTTGCCTGAGCCGACCAGATCGGCGAGGGCGGAGAAGTGAGTGGGGGGGAGGGGGAGGTGGTCGAGGTCAGGTTCGGTGGCAAGGAATTCGTTGGCGAGAAAGTTGGCGACGGCGACCGGGTGAGAGGTGGCGGCGGCGGCTTGTTCAAAGTAGGCGGCCAGGCGGCGGTCGGCAGCGAGGACGGAGGCCTGGTAGTCGTTGAGGCCGAAGGTGGTGACGTAGCGATCTTTGCGTGCGGCGGGGAGTTCGGGGAGGCGGGCGCGGGCTTGGTCGAGGAGGCCCTGGTCGGTGCGGACGGGGAGGAGGTCGGGATCGGGGAAATAACGGTAGTCATGCGCTTGTTCTTTGGTGCGCATGAGGAAGGTTTGGCCTGCGGCGTCGTCCCAGCGGCGGGTTTCCTGGCGGATGGTTCCGCCGGAGGAGACGATGTCGATTTGGCGGGCGATTTCGAATTGGAGGGCGCGACGAACCCCGGAGATGGAGTTGAGGTTTTTGATTTCGCACTTGGTGCCGAAGGTGGTTTGTCCAACGGGGCGGACGGAGATGTTGACGTCGCAGCGGAGCTGACCTTTTTCCATATCGGCGTCGGAGACATCGCCGTAGATGAGGATTTGTTTGAGGGTGGTGAGGAAGGCGAAGGCTTCTTCAGGGGAAGCGATGTCGGCTTCGGTGACGATTTCCATGAGGGGGGTGCCGGCACGGTTGAAGTCGATGCCGGAGGCTTGGTCGTAGTGGAAGGATTTGGCGACGTCTTCTTCGAGGTGGATACGGACGAGGCGGATCGGTTTTTTGGCGAGGGCGATGGGTTCTTTCTGGGTTTCTTTGGGGAAGGCGAACTTATCGAGAACGACTCGTCCCCCGGAGCAGAGGGGGAGGTCGTATTGGGAGATTTGGTAATTTTTGGGCATGTCCGGGTAGAAATAGCTTTTCCGGTCGAATTTGCAGACGGGAGCGATGTTGCATTCGAGCATGAGGCCGGTGAGGATGGTCATGCGGATGGCTTCTTCGTTGGGGACGGGCAGCGCGCCGGGGAAGCCGAGGCAGACGGGGCAGACGAGGGAGTTGGGGGGGGCACCGTATTGGTTACGGCAGCCACAGAACATTTTGGTGGCGGTTTTGAGCTGGACGTGGACTTCGAGTCCGATGACGGCTTCGTAAGAGGTAGCCATGGGGTTAGAGGGAGGGTTTACGATCTTTCCAAGGGTGCGCCCGTTCGTAGGCGTCGGCCGCGTTGAAGAGGGTCGGTTCGGCGAAGTGAGCGGCCATGAGCTGGAGACCGATGGGAAGGCCTGAGGCGGAGAAGCCACAGGGGAGGGAGAGGGCGGGGACGCCGGCGAGGTTGGCGGCGATGGTGAAGATGTCGGCGAGATACATTTGCAGCGGGTCGCTGGTTTTCTCGCCGGCTTTGAAGGCGGGAGTGGGGGTGGTGGGGGCGAGGATGAGGTCGCACTGGTCAAAGGCGTGGGTGAAGTCGCGGCGAATGAGTTGCCGGACTTTTTGGGCCCGGTTGTAGTAGGCGTCGTAGTAGCCGGAAGAGAGGACGTAGGTGCCGAGGATGATGCGTCGTTTGACTTCCGGGCCGAAGCCTTCCTGACGGGAACGGCGGTAGAGGTCGAGGGGATCTTTCGGCTGGGCGGCACGATGCCCGTAGCGGACACCGTCGAATCGGGCGAGGTTGGCGGAGGCTTCCGCGGTGGCGATGATGTAGTAAACGGCGGTTGCGGAGGAGGAGTGGGGGAGGGAGATGTCGAGGATCTGGGCTCCCTGGTTGGAGAACCAGTCGATGGCGGAGCGGATGGCGGAGTGGACTTCAGGGTCGAGCCCGGCGACGAAGTATTCTTTGGGGATTCCAATCCGGAGCCCGCGGAGGTCCTTTCCGAGGGAAGCCGAGTAATCGGGGACGGGAACGGGTCGGCTGGTGTTGTCCATGGGATCGGGACCGGCGATGGCGGAGAGGAGGAGGGCGGCGTCTTCGACGGATCCGGCGAAGGGGCCGATTTGGTCGAGGGAGGAGGCGAAGGCGACGAGGCCATAACGGGAAACGCGCCCGTAGGTTGGTTTGAGGCCAACGACACCGCAGAAGGCGGCGGGTTGGCGGATCGAACCGCCGGTGTCGGAGCCCAAGGAGGCGATGGCCATGTCGGCTGCGACCACGGCGGCAGATCCGCCTGAGGAGCCGCCGGGGACTCTGGAGAGGTCCCAGGGATTGCGGGTGGGCTGGAGGGCAGAGTTTTCGGTCGAGGAGCCCATGGCAAATTCGTCCATGTTGCATCGACCGAGGAGGATGGCTCCAGCTTGGCGAAGGTTGCGGGTGACGGTGGCGTCGTAGGGGGAGCGGAAGTTGGCAAGGAATCGGCTCGAACAGGTGCACAGATCGCCCGAGGTGTTGATGTTATCTTTAAGGGCGATGGGGATGCCGCCGAGGGGGCGGGTGAGATCGGCATGAGCCGCTTCGGCAAGGGCACGGTCGACGTCGAAGCGGAGGTAACCTCCGAGGGTCGAATCCAGGGCGTCGCGTCGGGTGGCGAGGTCGTGGATGATGTCGGCTGGGGCGATGTCGCGGGCGACGAGCCGACGGCGAAGTTCGGCAAGGGAGAGGGTAGCGAGGCTCATTCGATGATTTTGGGGACGGTAAGGAGGGAGTTGGCTTGCGCGGGGGCGTTGGCCAGGGCCTGCTCCGTGGTGAGTCCGGGGCGGACGTCATCGGGACGGAGGACGTTGGTAGGCAGGTGAGGATCGATGGGGGTGTCGGGGACGGAGGAGATATCGACTTTCTGGAGCTGATCGACGTAACCGAGGATGTCGGCAAGTTGTTTTTGGAAGAGGCTTGTTTCTTCGGGGGAAAGTTCGATTCGGGCAAGTTCGGCGATGTAGCCGACGTCAAGGGTAGGTGACGACATGGTGGGAGGTTCTGGGGGGGAAGAGGAGATCAGGAGTGATGGAGCAGAGCCAGGATGATGGCCGTAAGGAAGATATTAACAAAGCCGAGGGGAATAAAGAATTTCCAGCCCAGAGACATCAGTTGATCGTAACGGAAACGGGGAAGGGTCCAGCGGATGACGATAAAGAGGAAAATGAAGGCGGCAACTTTGGCGAGGAAGACGCCGATGTGGATTAGTCCAAACCAAGCGGGCATTTCGGCACCGGCGAGGAAGGGCCAGGTTTCAGGGATGGGCTGGCCGTTGAACCAGGGGAGAGGAAGGGACCAGCCGCCCAGGAAGACGGTGACCATGACGGCCGAGACGACGATCATGGCGGCGTATTCGCCGAGGAAGAAGAGGGCGAATTTCATGGCGGAGTATTCGGTGTGGTAGCCACCGACGAGTTCGGTTTCGCATTCGGCGAGGTCGAAGGGGAGCCGGTTGGTTTCGGCAAAGGCCGCGATGAGGAAGATGAGGAAGGAGATGGTCATGGGCAGCCAGAGGAGCCAACTGCCGAGGGCATCGGCGGAGCCGAGGGGGAGGATGAACCAGCCGTAGTTGATTTGGTGTTGGACAATTTCGGTGAGGTTGAGGTGGCCGACGGCGAGGAAGATGGGGACGACGGCGAGGCCCATGGAAAGTTCGTAAGAAATCATTTGGGCGGAGGCGCGGATGCCGCCGAGGAAGGGGAATTTGGAGTTGGAGGCCCAGCCGGCGAGGACGATGCCATAGACCGAGACGGAGACGATCGCGAAGACGAAGAGGAGTCCGACGTCGAGGTTGGCGATGACGGCGGGAATGTTGAGGGCGGCGATGGTTTGTTCTGCGGTTTCGCCGGTCCAGTTGAGGGCGGAGGCGATGGCGGTGCCGAGGGGGCGGAGGTCGATGAAGCTGCCGAAGGGGATGACCGAGACGGTGATGAGGGCGGGGATCATCGCGAGGGCCGGGGCGAGGAGGAAATAGAATTTGTTGACGCCCGCAGGGGTGAATTCTTCTTTGAGGAGGAATTTGAGGCCGTCGGCGATGGGTTGGCCGAGTCCCCAGAGGCGGATGTTGGTGAGGGGAATGCCGACGCGGTTCGGGCCGATCCGGTCTTGAATCATGGCACTGACGCGACGTTCGGCGACGACGGAGTAGGCGACCATGAAGAGCATGACGCCAACGACGATGGCGCTTTTAAGAATGGACGTGATGATGAAGACGACCAGATCGGGGGTGATCATAGGGAAAGCGGATCAGGAGGTGGCTGAGAGCTGCGCTGGAGAGGTGGAACGGGAAGGGGGAGGGAGGTTGAGGTCAATGCCAAGGGAGCCGATTTTGGAGAGGTTCAGGCCGGTGAGGGCCGGGAGGTGGGTGGAGAGGGCGCGGAAGACGTCTTCGATGGAGGTGATGCCATTACCGCCGGTGGTGGCGTAGCGGAGGTCACGAAGGATTTCCCAGTCGGCCAGGGCACGTCCTGGGGGCTGAACGGCTTGGTTGAGACGTTGGAGACGTCCATGGATATTGATCATGGAGCCTCGTTTTTCGGCAAAACCGGCGGCGGGAAGGACGAAGTGGGCGGTTTCCGAGGTGAAGTTGGGGAGGAGGGTGACGAGGACAATGAGGTCGAGTTGGCGCAGGAGTTCGGGGGTGAGGCCGAAGGTGGTGGCGTCTTCGTGGAAGAGGAGGAGGGCTTTGAGTTTTCCGGTTCGGATGAGTTCGGGGAGGGTGGCGAGGGTTGTTCCGCCTTGGGAGACGCCAAGGAGTTCGGCGCCTCGGGTGTTGGGGTTAAGGTCGTCGCAGCGGAGGAACCCGTCGGCTTGGCCGGGGCGCGGGACGATGTCGAGGGGGCCTTGGCCGAGTTCTTCGGCGAGTTGTTTGAGGAGGAAGAGTTCTTCGTTGGTCATGCGGCCGGAGCCGATGATGGCGGTTTGGCCGGAGGGGATGTTTTTGAGTCGGGAAGCGATTTGGCGGTGGGCGTCTGGCCAGGTGGCGGGGAAGAAGTCTTGGCCGATGCGGACGAGGGGCT
>JBDNCR010000260.1:0-3754 GCA_046719555.1 Verrucomicrobiia bacterium
GGGGCGGTGATTTTCACCGGGTTGATGGAGGTGTTGCGTCCCATGGGGAGCTGGCGGTTGATGGTGATGCCGCTGTTGTTGATTGCGTTGATGCTCTTCCGGCCCCGGGGCATCATGGGCTATCGCGAGTTTGGATTTTTGGTGGCGCCGACGGATCGTTGGGGCGGGAAAGGGGGAAGGGGATGAGGTTATTGGAGGCCAAAGGGATCACTCAACGATTTGGCGGGTTGTGCGCGTTGGAGGGGTTCTGTCTGCGGGTGGAAGAGGGGGAGTTGGTGGGGATTATTGGGCCGAACGGTGCAGGGAAGACGACGGTGTTTAATGTGTTGACGGGCTTTTATCGACCGACGGAGGGGAGGGTCGAGTTGCTGGGACGGGATGTGACGGGGGAGGCTCCGCACCGGATTGCGCGGGCGGGTCTGGCGCGGACGTTTCAAAACATCCGGATTTTCAAGAATTTGACGGTTTTGGATAATGTGCGGAATGCGTTTTCGCACCGGCTTGGTTATGCGCCGTGGGAGGCAGTGGTGGCGTGGCCTGGATTTCGGAGGGCGGAGGAGTGGTGTCGGAGGGAGGCGGAGGTTTTGTTGGAGCGGTTTGATTTGGGGGAGTGTCGGGGAGAGCTGCCGGGTGATTTGCCGTATGGGGTGCAGCGGCGGGTGGAGTTGGCGCGGGCGTTGGCGTTGCGGCCGAAGGTGTTGTTGTTGGATGAACCGGCGGCGGGGATGAATCCGAGTGAGGTGGGGAAGTTGATGGAGCGGATTGGGTGGATTCGGGATGAGTTTGGGGTGGCGATTGTGGTGATTGAGCACCAGATGCAGTTGGTGATGGGGTTGTGTGAGCGGTTGGTGGTGTTGGATTTTGGCAAGACGATTGCGGAGGGTTTGCCGCGGGAGATCCGGGCCCATCCGCGGGTGTTGGAGGCGTATTTGGGAACGAGTGGGGAGCAGCGATGAGGGAAGCGATGCTGTCGGTTGAGGATCTGCGGGTGAGTTACGGTCCGATTGAAGCGGTGAAGGGGATCAGTTTTGTGGTGAACCGAGGGGAGATTCTGACGGTGATTGGGGCCAATGGGGCGGGCAAATCCTCGACGTTGCGGGCGTTGAGCGGGATGATTTCGGGGAGCGGGACGGTGAGGTTTAAAGGGAAGTCGTTGAAGGGGGTGCCGGCGCACGAGCGGGTGAATCTTGGCTTGGTGCATGTGCCGGAGGGGCGCGGGATTTTCAATCAGCTGACGGTGTTGGAGAATTTGCGGCTGGCGACGTGGTGTCGGCGGAGTCAGGCTGATTTTGAGGGGGTGTTTCGGCAGTTTCCGCGTTTGGGGGAGAGGCGAGACCAGGCGGCGGGGACGTTGTCTGGGGGGGAGCAGCAGATGTTGGCGTTGGGGCGGGCGTTGGTGATGCGGCCGGAGCTTTTGCTTTTGGATGAGCCGTCGATGGGTTTGGCTCCGGTGTTGGTGGAGGAGACGTTTCGGGTGATTGGGCGGTTGCGGGATGAGGGGATGACGGTGGTGTTGGTGGAGCAGAATGCGCATTTGGCGTTGGGGTTGGCGGACCGGGCCTGTTTGTTGGAAACGGGGACGGTGGTGGTGTCGGGTTCTGCGGTGACTTTGAAGGATGATGCGCGGGTGCGAGCGGCTTACCTGGGGGGGTGAGCGGCGATGGGCCGGGTGTCTTGTGTGAAGGCGTGGCCTGGGGCAAGGTTTAAGGAATTGGCATGAAGACGGTCGATGAATGGATGGATGAGGGGAACTCGCATTTGGCGCTGGGGGAGTTGGAGGAGGCAGCAGCGGCTTATCGGGAGGCGACGGGGGTCGATCCGGATCATTTTGATGCGTGGCATGCGTTGGGCATGGCGTTGATGAAGCTGGGGCGGTATGAGGAGGCGTTGGCGGCGGGGCGGGAGACGGTGCGGATTCGTCCGAATGATCAGATGGCTTACACGAGTCTTTCGCTGGTGTATGTGCGGATGGGGCGGATTAAGGAGGCGGAGGAGATGGGGGCGAAAGCTCGGATCATTTCGTGGGGTGGCAAGGTGCAGAAAGAGGAGGGTCAACGATGAGTTGGGAGCCCATCGATTTTTTGCGAATTCCGGCTTGCTTGGCCGGGCGGGGTATGGTTTCTTTTTCGGCTCGACCGGAAGTAGATTCCGAAGTTGAAAAGACCCTATGGTCTAGCGGTTAGGACACCTCCCTTTCACGGAGGTAGCCCGGGTTCGATTCCCGGTAGGGTCGCCAAGAACGTTGCTGCATGCGCCGATTGCCCATTGTTGTTGCGGGTTGTTTTGCCCTGATGATTAGTGGATGCGACTCCCAAGTTCCGGGGGCCAATCAATCGGCAGCCGATCCTGCTCCGAGGTCCGGAGCGGAGGGTGTTGCGGCATCGGCTGTCCCTGAAACTCAACCTGCAGTTCCGATTCCTGCCACCTCCATGATTATTCTCTCCACGGCCCACGGTGATATCACCATTGAACTGGACGAAAAAGCGGCTCCGAAGACGGTGGCCAACTTCAAGAAGTTGGTGGCGGAGGGTTTCTTTAATGGGACGACGTTTCATCGGGTGATTCCGAATTTCATGATTCAGGGGGGTGATCCGAACAGCAAGTCGGATGACCGCTCGACGCACGGGCGGGGAGGGCCGGGTTACACGATTCCTGCCGAGATCGGATTGAAACATGTGCGGGGATCGGTGGCGTGTGCGCGATTGGGGGATGAGGTCAATCCTTCTCGGGCCAGCAGCGGGAGTCAGTTTTTCATTAATGTGGCGGATAACCATTTTTTGGATGGCCAGTATACGGTGTTTGGGCGGGTGGTGGAGGGGATGGAGGTGGCCGATAAGATCGTGGCTCAACCCCGGGATCGGAACGATAACCCGCATGAGCGGGTGGAGATGACGATTACGTTCAAGGAGTAGAGGGCTGACCGGGGAAGGAGAGGGAAGCCTTGGATGAGGCTTCTCCAGATGGGGTGGATTCAGGCAGAGTTGAGGTGAGAGGGGGTGGGGGGGGCGCCGGTGCCGATCTCTTGGTGGAGCCGTTCCATGAGTTCGCGTCGGCGGGGTTCCATTTCCTCGCGCAAGGTGCGTTCGTCACGGGCTCGTCGTTGCCAGTAGGTTTGGACGAATTCTCGTTCGCGGTCAGGGGGAATGGTGAGGTCGAGTTCTTCGGCGGCGCGGAGGGCTTGGTCCCGGAGGATGCGGCGGAAGCCTTCGAGGCGTCGGAGGGCCCGTTCGCGACCTTCCGGGGTGTCGGTGGCCAGGGCGGGGATTTGGTCCATGGCCGCGCGGACATCCTGGTCGGAGCTGAAGGCGAGGCGGAGCATTCGCTCGAAGTCGGGTCGACTGAGGAGGTCGGAATCGGGACCATGACGCCCAGGTTCTCCCCGGGGAAGGAGTGTCCGACGCGGGGGGGTGTCGCGTTTGTCGCCGGGGTCACGTTTTTCGGAGGGGTCTCGGCCGGGCCCGGGTCCGGGTCGACCTCCAGGGCCAGGTCCTGAGGGTTGGGCTTGGAGGAGTCCGGGGAGGGCGGCGACTACCAAGAGGAGGAGGAGATTCCGGCAAATTCGAGGGGCCATTGGTCTTTTTCTTCGAGGTAGGTGACAAAGGCGTGGAGGGCGGCGGTCAGTTCGTCTTGGTTGGTTGACGGGTCGGTGGACTGAGCGGTGATCGGGTGCGGGGTGGAAGATGGGTGGTGGTTGAGCAGAGGAAGGGCAACGACGAGCGCGGCGAAGGCGGCGAGAGGGAGGGCCCAACGGAGT
>JBDNCR010000261.1:0-3735 GCA_046719555.1 Verrucomicrobiia bacterium
GTCGTCGCGGACGAGCCACATGGCCCCGCGTTGAACGAGAAAGCGCATGTGGTCCCAGAGACGTTGGCTGGAAATGAAGGAATCGCGCAGACGTTCGATGCAGGCTTCTTCTTCAGGGCTCAAGGCGTAGGGGTCGGCGGGGTCGAGGGTGGGGAAGTGGGAATCGAGGAGGGGGTAGAGAGTTGAGCCGAGGCGGATGGTTCCGGAAGATGGGTCGATGTGTTCGAGGAGGTTGCGGTGGGTGAGGCCCCAGTGGGGGCGGCGGCGGAACATTTGGCCTTCGAGTTTGAACTGGAGGATGGCGGCGGCTTTCTGCATGCGGGCGACGAGGGTGGCGTCGCGGAGACCGACGTTTTTGGAGATGAAACGGGTGCAGGGGTCGTTGGCGTAGATGTGGTTGGCGAGTTGTTCGAGGGGGAGGAGGAGGATGCCGTAGCCTTCCTCGAGTTGAAAGAGGCGGCGGTAACGGAGGGAGATGCGGAGGACCTGGGCGATGAGGGCGCGGGAGCCGAGGCAGGCGCCCATCCAGGCGGCGTCATGATTGCCCCAGGTGAAGGCGGTTTGAGGTTGTTGGCGGAGGTAGTCGATGACGCGATCCATCCGCGGGCCCCGGTCACCGAAATCGCCAGCGACGATGATTTCACCGACGGCGAGGTTGCGGACCAGGCGCGAGGCGGCCCGGACGGCGTCGAGGTCCATCTCGTTGCGGGCAAAGATGTCGAGCATGGCGTCGGCGTAGGCCTGGCCGCGTCCGGAGTAGGGTTCGCGGTAGAGGGCGTTGAAAAGGCGGCGAAAGTGAGCGGGGACCAGTTCTTCCAGTTGGCGGGAGGTGCGGGTGCGGGCGAGTTCGCGGACGACTTCGAATTGAAGGCGCAGGGTGGTGGCGACCCACGTGCGCCGGGCTTGGGTTTCTGAAAGAATGGGGCCGAGGCAGCGGTGGAGTTCGTGGGGGTAGTAGAGGACGGTGAGAAATTGGCGTTGGGCGTCGGGGCTGAGCCGGTCTTGGAAGAGGGAGGCGATGAGGGGGCGCAGGGTGCCGGAGGCGTTGTTAATGACGTGACGGAGTTTGGCGAATTCTCCGTGGACATCGGAGATGACGTGGGAGACGGGCTTGGGCAGACCGAGGCGAGCGTGGATCAGCGCGATTTCGGAGGTGGCCAGAGCGGAGTTGGGGCATTCTCGGGCGAGGGATTCGAGCCAGGCGATGTTGGGCATGGTGTTCCCAGTCAATGCCACCGGGGGAAAATGCAAAGCGCGAAGTCGAGGACTTGGAGGCGGATCGAAGGAGGGATCGAGGGGAAACTGGTTGCGGGGGCAGGATTTGAACCTGCGGCCTTCAGGTTATGAGCCTGACGAGCTACCTGGCTGCTCCACCCCGCGATCAGGGAGGAAGAGGATAGGAAAGGAAGCTAAGGGGGTCAATGGGAAACTTTGTTAGTTGGGGGAAGGCAAGGAGGAAGCATCTTTCCAAGCCAAGATCCGGAGTGGGGGGATTCTGAATGACCGATTCGGGAGGAGGCCCTAGGATCCAGGCTCGATGAAGCCGAGGATTGCGGTGACGATGGGGGATCCGGCCGGGATTGGTCCGGAGATTTGTTTGGATCTGTTGCGCGATGAATCCGTGAGGCAGGTGGCCGTGCCTTTGGTTTTTGGAGATGTGACCGTGTTGCGAGAGGCGGCGGAGAAAACGGGCAAACCGGGTCCGGAACAGGTGTTGGGGTGGGAACGGTGGAAGGCTGAAGGGAGGATGATGACAGAGCCCGGAGTGGTTGATTTGGGGGCGATGGAGGGAAACAAGGTGGTGCCCGGACGGGTTGATGCGGCGACGGGGCGTGCCAGTTTTCGTTACGTCGAGGCGGCGATTGAGGCGGCGATGGAGGGCTGGGTGGCGGGGGTGGCGACGGGTCCAATTCACAAGCAAGCGTGGCATGCAGCGGGGGTTCCGTATCCGGGGCACACGGAGATTTTTGCGACGCGGACGCGAGCCAAGCGCAGTTGCATGATGCTGACGTCGGAGAAGATTACCTGCAGTTTTGTCACTTCGCATGTGGGGTATCGGGAGGTTCCCGATCTGTTGAGTGTGGCACGGATTTTGGAGGTGATGGAGCTGACGGATGAGGCGATGAGGCGGTTGCGAGGGCGTAAGCCGCGGCTGGTGGTCAATGGGTTGAATCCGCATGCGGGGGAGGGCGGGTTGTTTGGGGGGATGGAAGAGGAGCGATTCATTGTTCCGGCCGTGGAGGAGGCGCGGGAGCGGGGGATGGAGGTGGTAGGACCGTTGCCACCGGACACGGCTTTTTTGGGCAGGTGGCTGGCGGAGACGGATGCCTATATTTGCATGTATCACGATCAGGGGCTCATTCCGTTGAAGATGTTGGCGTTTGACTCGGCGATCAACACGACGCTGGGCTTGCCGATCATCCGGACTTCGGTGGACCACGGAACGGCCTTGGATCTGGCGTGGCAGGGACGGGCCATGGCGTCGAGTTTGTGTCGGGCGGTGGAGATGGCGGCCCGGTTAGCGGAGCAGGGGTGAGGGGGAGCGTGAGGCGGTTTTCGGGCGTTGCGCTCGGGCCGAGGGTCCGCTTGAGTTTGGGGACCGATGAGCACCCGCATTCGAACGGCTGGCGTCTTGATGGCCGGCGATCAGATTCTGTTGGAGTCGGCCCAGGACGTCGATATTTGGATGGTTCCTGGAGGAGGGCTGAAGCCGCAAGAAACGTTGGAGGAGGGCTGTGCGCGTGAGTATCACGAGGAGACGGGTTTGGAGGTGACTTGTGGTCGGTTAATTTGTGTGCACGAGCATTATTGGCGTTTGGGTCGGAGTGTGGTTCGCGAGTATGGGTTTTATTTTGAGGTGCATCCGTTGTTGCCGTTTGATGATCCCCGTCCGGTGATCGCGGCGCGGGAGGCGGGGATGCAATTTAGTTGGTTTCCGTTGTCGGAGTTGGGTGGGTTGCCCTTTGATCCGGAGCATCTACGGGCGGTGTTGGCAGAGATGCCGACGGGAACGGTTTTTGTTTCCACGAAGGAAGAGGGCGTTCGGAAGGGTCAATCCGGCAGCGCGTGATGGCGTCGGTGCGGGCTGATTTTCGGGAGCGACTCCGTCGGAGCTTGTCAATCAAGGGCCGGTGGGTGCCGATTCGATGGAAGCTGTTGGGTTTGTTGGCGACGGTGGCGACGGTGCCCATGGGAGTGGTGTTGGCGAGTGTGCTTTGGCAGTTTGACCGGCTGGGGGAGGAATTGTCGGCCCGAAGCGAGCAGGCGCTCAAGGAGCGGGCCCGAAAGCAATTGATTCTGTTGGTGGAAACGTCGTCCCGCTTGATTCGGAAAGAACGGTTGCTTGCCGAGCAGGCGTTGCGGTTGCAGGCCGATGCCCTGACCGATGCGTGGGAAGGAAGGTTGAGGCGGACGGATCGGAGCCCGCCCCGGGTGGTGGGTCCAGGACCGTTGGAGGAAGATTTGCCCGAGGGTGAGCCGGCGTTTTTTATTGGGACAGCAGCGGATGCGCAGAGGGCCCGGGCGGAGGTGGAACGTTTGGCGGACGCCTTGCCGCAGTTGGAGGGAATGATGCGGGAGTCGGCACCTTCTCTGTTCCGTCAGTATGCGGCTTTTGATTCCGGGTTGTTGTTGGCCAATCCGGCGGATGATTTGGCTTGGCGCCCCGATTTTGATCCACGGCGCAGGCCCTGGTTCCCGGCGAGTCCGGATGGTGTGGGGCCGCGGTGGGAGAGA
>JBDNCR010000262.1:0-3727 GCA_046719555.1 Verrucomicrobiia bacterium
TCTGTTCGGTTTCGATGTCGGCGTCGAGGGCTTTTTTATCGGCGATTTTTTGGAGGAGGGCGTCTTTGCGGGTGGAGAGGAATTCGGCAAGGCCGAGCTGGAAGGTTTTGACTTTTTCGGTGGGGATATCGTCGAAGTGGCCGTTTTGGACCGACCACATGTGGCGACTTGGATGGGGACGGGGAGGGGTTGGTATTGTTGTTGTTTGAAGACTTCGACGATGCGGGCGCCGCGTTCGAGGCGTTGTTTGGTGGCGGCGTCGAGGTCGGAGGCGAATTGGGCGAAGGCTTGGAGTTCGCGGTATTGGGCGAGTTCGAGTTTGACTTTACCGGCAACTTGTTTGACGGCTTTGATTTGGGCGGCAGAGCCGACGCGGGAGACGGAGAGGCCGACGTTGATGGCGGGTCGGATGCCTTGGTAGAAGAGGTCGGTTTCGAGGTAGATTTGGCCGTCGGTGATGGAGATGACGTTGGTGGGGATGTAGGCGGAGACGTCACCGGCTTGGGTTTCGATGATGGGGAGGGCGGTGAGGGAGCCGTTCCCGAAGTCGGGGCCGAGGCGGGCGGCGCGTTCGAGGAGGCGGGAGTGGAGGTAGAAGACGTCGCCGGGATAGGCTTCGCGGCCGGAGGGACGTTTGAGGACGAGGGAGATTTGGCGATAGGCGGCGGCGTGTTTGGAGAGGTCGTCGTAGACGATGAGGGCGTCCATGCCGTTTTCCATGAAGTATTCGCCCATGGCGGCTCCGGCGAAGGGGGCGAGGTATTGGGCGGTGGCGGAGTCGGAGGCGGTGGCGGCGACGATGATGGTGTAGGGGAGGGCACCGTTTTCTTCGAGGACGGCGAGGGTGCGGGCAAGGTTGGCCCGTTTTTGGCCGATGGCGACGTAGATGGAGTAGAGGGGGCGGAAGGTGGGGTCTCCGGAGGCTTCGCCTTGTTTGTTGAGTTTGGCCTGGTTGATGATGGTGTCGATGGCGACGGTGGTTTTACCGGTGGCGCGGTCGCCGATGATGAGTTCCCGCTGGCCACGACCGATGGGGATCATGGAGTCGACGGCGAGGATGCCGGTTTGGACGGGTTGGTTGACGGATTTGCGCTGGATGATGCCGGGGGCGATTTTTTCGACGGGGTTGAAGGTGTCGGTTTTGATGGGGCCTTTGCCGTCGAGGGGGGAGCCGAGGGCGTCGACGACGCGGCCGAGGAGGGCTTTGCCGACGGGGACTTGGAGGAGTTTGCCGGTGGAGCGGGCTTCTTCGCCTTCGGCGACTTTGGAGAAGTCACCGATGATGATGGCACCGACTTCGGTGTCTTCGAGGTTGAGGGCGAGGCCGCGGGCACCGGAGGCGAACTCGATCATTTCGTTGTAGGCGATGTTGGAGAGGCCTTCGATTTTGGCGACGCCGTCCATAATTTCGCGGACGGTGCCGACGTTGCTGCGGGTGACATCGGTTTTGATGGCCTGGATTTGTGCTTCGAGTTCTTGGAGGAGGTTGCTCATAAGGGGGAAGGGTTTGAGGTTTGGAGTGATCGGAGAAAGGGATCGGGTTTAGGAGGTTTGAAGGGAGGCGGCGAGTTGGTTGAGTCGGCCTTGGACGGAGCCGTCGATGACGTCGGAGCCGACTCGAATGCGGAGACCGCCGATGAGGGCGGGTTCGATGCGGACTTGGGTGGAGTAGAGGGTGCCGAAGGTGCGGGTGAGGTCGGCGGTAAGGGCGGCTTGGGTGTCGGGAGGGAGGGGTTCGGCGGTTTCGATGAGGGCGGAGCGGCGGTGGAGTTCGAGGCCGAGGAGTTGTTTGAAGCGGAGGAGGATGGGGAGGTAGCCGCGGGGTTTTTGGTCCATGAGGGTCCGGACGACGGTTTGGGCGCGGTCGGGCTGGAGGATGCCGTCGATGAGACAGGCGGAGAAGAGGCGTTTGGCGGCTTGGCGGGCGGCGCGTTTGACTTTCATGGGCCAGGGTTAGTTACGCAGGGAGGAGGCGGCTTCGTCGCGGAGGCGGGTTTGGTCGGCGGGGGTGAGGACTTTTCCAGCAACTTTAGCGGTGGTGGCGACGACGAGGTTGCCGATTTCGGCTCGGAGTTGGTTGAGAATGCGTTCGCGCTCGAGGGCGGCGGTTTCTTCAGCTTTGCGGAGGATGGCTTCGGCTTGTTCGGCCGCTTCCTGGATGCGTTTGGCTCCGGTGGCGTCGGCGGCTTTTTTGGCTTCGTTGATGAGTTCGGTGGCGGTGGCTTGGGCTTGGGCGATTAGTTGTTTGCGGGTGCGTTCGGCTTCTTCGAGTTCGCGTTGGATGCGTTCGGCGTTGGCGACGCTTTCGGCGATGCGGTTTTTCCGTTCTTCGAGGACGTTGAGGATGGGGGTGAAGGCGTATTTTTTGAGGATGAGGTAGAGGATGACCCAGACGAGGACTTGGCCGAGGAGGCGAAGGGGTTCGATGCCGTAGTTGTCGAAGAATTCCATAGAAAAGGGTCCGGGGGATATGATCCCTCCCCCGGATGGGGTTTGACAGGTGAGAAGGGTTGTCGAGGGGTTATTGGACGAGGAAGATGGCGTAGAAGACGATGGCTTCGGCCAGGGCCATGCCGATGATGCTGATGACCAGGATGTTGCCGAAGGCACCGGGGTTGCGACCGACGGCTTCAGCGGCTTTGGCGCCGATCCAGCCGACTCCGAGGGCGGAGGCGACGGCAGCGGCGGCGACGTGGAGGTTGCCGGAGACTTGGGCGAGGAGTTCAGGGAGCATAGTAGGGTTCCGTTTAGGGTTGTGTGTGTGTTTATGGTTTCGGTCCCGCGTCCACGCTCTTGGGCATGGTCCCACGGGACAAAGGGTTAGTGGGCGGGCGCCTCCTTTTCGGAAGGGTGGTCGGCGTGGTGGCCTTCTTCGTGTTCGGTGGAGAGTTTGATGTAGACGGCGCAGAGGAGCATGAAGACGGTGGCCTGGAGGAGACCGATGAGGATTTCCAGGAGGTAGAAGGGGAGGGAGGCGAAGAGGGAGATGAAGAAGCCGCCGATGGCTCCCATGGAGTGGAGGAGGCTTTCTCCGGCGAAGACGTTGCCGTAGAGACGGATGGGGAGGGAGATGAGGCGGAGGAGGATGGAGACAACTTCGATGATGCCGACGAAGAAGAAGATGGGGAGGAGGAGGATTTTGATGATGCCGGTGACGCCGCCTTTCGGGCCGAAGGTGTGGGCGAGGAAGCCGCCGACGCCAAGTTCGCGGAGGGTCCAGTAGAGCCAGAAGGCCATGAAGAGGAGGGCGAGGCCGAGGGTCATGTTGAGGTCGGCGTTGGAGGGGCGGAAGAGGGGGCGTTTGACGTGGAATTCTTTGACGACTTCGCCCGAGGCGAGGGTGACTTGGTCCCATTTTCCGTAGCCGATGGTGCCGACGCCGGGGAGGAGGCCGAACCAGTTGGCGGCGAGGATGAAGATGAAGAGGGTGGCGAGGAGAGGGAAGCAGGATTTGATCATGTGCTTGCCCACGATGGGTTCGAGGAAGCTGTAGAGGGCTTCGATGATGGCTTCGATGGCGTTTTGCAGGCGGCCCGGGACGACGGAGAGGTTGCGGAGGCCGAGTTGGACGATGAAGATGATGACGGCGGAGACGAGGACGGTGAAGAGCATCGAGTTGGTAAACCAACTGAAGAGGGCGACTTTTTCCCCGGCTTCAGAGACCGAGTGGAAGACGTGATCGGCGGCAGGGGAGAGTGCGGCGAAGGTGAACATAAATCCGTTGGGC
>JBDNCR010000263.1:0-3720 GCA_046719555.1 Verrucomicrobiia bacterium
TTTTTCGGTGCCCAGGGCATTGAGACATTGGGCGGATCGGTGCCCTTTCAACCATTCCTTGCCGCGCCGCCCTTTTTGTCTTTCTCCCGCGACTTATCGTAGAAAATCCTCACATCCGGTGAGGTCTCCCCACCGAGGAACTCCTTAGCCCGCAACAAAGCTCTGCGAGTCGCCACCGTCAGGTTCTCCTCCGAAGGGAACACATTCTCCGCCCCCAACTTATCAATCAGCCCGCTCCGCTGCATCACCTTCAACACCTCGGGCGGGGCTCCGCTCACCAGCAACAAACGCCCGCTCTTCTGCAGATAGTTGTGCAACCCCTCAATCGCATAGACCGCCGTCGCATCCAAGTGCCGTGCATTCTTCAACCGCAAAATAATCACCCGGATATTCCCATCCTTCGCCAACATCCGCACCTGCTCCTCAAACGCATCGGCAGCACCAAAGAAAAGCTCCCCCTCCACGTGCACAATCGAGATCTCCGGGTGGGTCCTCTCTTTCGGACTCCGGATCTCCCGCATCGAGTCATCGTCCATATTGTACTCCACCAAATGCGGTGCGCTTGCCTTCCGCAAAAAGAGAATCAACGAAGACAACACTCCGATGTAAATCGCCGTGTCCAAATGCAGGAAGAGCGTGCAGAAAAACGTCAACACCAAGACCGCCGCATCACTCTTCGTCGCTAACACCGCACTCCGAATCTGATCCACCTGGATCAGGCCAATCCCAAGATAAATCAAAAGAGCTGCCAACCCTGCCGTCGGAATCGTCTTGGCCAGCGGAGCCACCACCAACACCACCAACCCCACCCACAACGCACACAAAACCCCCGCAAACCGCGTCTTGGCCCCCGAGGTGAAATTCAGCGCCGACCTCGTAAAACTCCCGCCTCCCGGCATCGATTGAAAGAAAGCGCCCACCACCTGAGCCGCGCCCATCCCGATAAAATCCTGATTGCTATTCATCCGCTGCCCCGAAAGCAGGCTAATCCGCTTCGCACTTGATAAACCCTCAATGCAGCCCAGCAGTGCAATCGCAATCGCCGACCCCGCCAAATCCGCGATCACCCCCAAATCAATCGATGGCAGAGAAAACGGCGGCAGCCCCTCTGGAAGCTGCCCGGCCACCTTCACCCCTTTCGCCTCCAGGTCGAATACCTTCACCACCACCGCCCCCAACGCCATCGTCAGCAGCGCCGATGGCCAGCTCGGGAAATACCGCTTCCCCAAGTAAAGCAACAGCAAACTCACCACCGCAATCCCTAACGCATAAACATTGACCTCCGCTAACCGCGTCAGCGTCTCGGAAAAACGCCCCAACAAATGACGCACCGGCGGCAAATTTAGCCCCAGAAAATCTGGAACCTGATTCAGCGCAATCAACAACCCAGCTCCCGTCGAAAACCCGACCAAGACACTCCGCGAAATAAACTGCGCCAAATTCCCCGCCTTCAACAAACCGAACCCCAACTGGACGACCCCCACCATCATCGCCAACAGCACCGCCGCCTCCGCCGGATTCGACTTCACCCACGGATGCGACGCCGTCAATAACGCCCCTGCCGTCACCAACGCCGTCGCGTTCGTCGGCCCCGAAATCAAATGCTCACTATTCGCCAACAACGAACAAACCAGCGTCAGCACCACTGCCGAATAAATCCCATAAGCTGGCGGCAACCCCGCAATCGTCGCATACGCAATCGCCTGCGGGATCGTCAACAAAGCCACCGTTAAACTCGCCGAACAATCCGCACGAAACGCCCCACGCGAATACCGCCGTGCCGTTTCCAAAAACGGGAAATACTCGGCCCAACCGTGCAGACCCAAGCCCTTCATTCGCCAGCCCCAACTCGGTCGGTTAATGAAACCCTCACCACCCCTTTTCTGCGTGACACCCTACCTGCTGGTCAAGTTCTCCCTGACCCACCACTCGTTGCCCCCTCCCTCTGCCACCACCGAATCAACTCCCCAATCACCCACACCTCCAGACACAAAAACACCAAACCAAAACCCACCAACACCCAATTGCCCTCCGCCCACCACGACCGAATCCCCGACGCTCCCCACCCCACCTGCATCGCCATCGCCAAACCGGGAACCGCCAACATCAACACCAACGGCCCAACCATGAACGCAAACGGGCGCCCCTCCCGCTTCAAAAACGCCAACAGAACCACCAATGCCAAACCGGCCAACAACTGATTCGTCGCCCCAAACAGCGGCCATAACACCAAACCGCCCCGCCCCGCATTCGTCCAACTCCACTCCTCGCCGCTCGGCGGAACCGCTGCCAGCAGCGCGGCTGCCATCACCGCCAGAAAGGCTGCCGGATGAGGATTCCAGGCCAGCCGCTCCAACCGCCACCACGGACCAGATAAGGCCTTGCCCAGATCGGAAGCCAACTCCTGAATCACGTACCGCTGCAAACGGCAGCTCGAATCCATCGTCGTCCCCGCAAACGACGCCACAAACACCCCCATCAGCGCCACCGCCATCTCCCAAGGAATCCCCAATGCCCCAAGAAAATTTGCCGATCCTCCCACAAAAGCCCCCACCGTTGCCGCCAATCCCCCCGCACGCTGCCAATCCCCATACTGCATCTCCCAAGCCGCCTGCCCAAACACCTCCACCCCGTCTGGCCCCCGCAACCCCAACCCAATCCCCGCGCTACAAGCCAGAATCACCAGCACCGCCAAAAAACCCTCCGCCAACATCGACCCCGCCCCGACCATCGGCGCATCCGATTCCCGACCCAACTGTTTACTGCTCGTTCCGCTGCACACCAAGCAATGAAACCCGCTGATCGCCCCGCACGCCACCGTGATAAACAAAAACGGAAACAACGGCGGCGCTCCCATCGGCTCCGCCCGATACATCGGAGCCACCATCTCCAGACCCTCCGCACCCCCACCTTTTCCCAAAAACGCCGCCACCATCAACCCGACCACCAACAACCCCAACACCGAAAGCAACTGCAACGCATTAATGTAATCCCGCGGCTGCAACAACAACCACACCGGCAACACCGATGCGGCATACGAATACAACAGCAGAATCCCCACCCAAATCGGTATCGGTAACCCGGCCAGCCACCGATTCACCTCACCCAGCCACCCCACATCCCCAAACACCACCAGCCCATACATCATCACCAACGCAAACACCGAGGTCGGTCCCAACGACCACCGACCCCGACGCAAACCCCAACCAATCCCCATCGCTAAAGGAATCTGCAACAAACACGGCAAAATCGCGGACGGAAACATCCGGAAGACCCCCGCCACCACCACCCCAAACACCGCCAGCACAATCGTCAGTGCCAGAAAAAAAATCAGTAAAAACACCCGCCTCAACCGAGGGTGCATCAACCTCCCCGCCACTTCTCCGATCGTTCGCCCTCGATTCCGCAAACTCACCACCAACGACCCCAAATCGTGCACTGCCCCAATAAAAATCGACCCCAACACCACCCACAACAACGCCGGGCCCCATCCCCACGTCACCGCAATCGCTGGCCCCACGATCGGTCCCGTCCCCGCAATCGACGTAAAATGATGCCCGAAAACCAGCCACTTCGGACTCGGCACATAATCCCGACCATCCGCCAACGCCTGTGACGGTGGCACCCGACGGTCGTCCAATTCATAAACCCGTCGAGCCATCCACTTGACATACGTCAGATAGGCCAACACCAACAACGCACCGGATCCCGCCGCGACCC
>JBDNCR010000264.1:0-3687 GCA_046719555.1 Verrucomicrobiia bacterium
GATTGTAGCGAACGTTCCCCACCTGAAAGTAGCCCTGGCAATTGACCACCCGCGATGGATTGAAAACCCCAGCCCGAATGGAGGCCAACGCCGTCACCACCTTGAACACCGAACCAGGCGGATGATGCTGCCGAATCACCCGGTTCAACAACGGATTCTTATCCGCCTTCACCAGCGCCTCCCACTGATCCGGTCGAAGCGCCGGAATAAAATAATTCGGATCAAACGTCGGTTGCGACGCCATCGCCACCACATCCCCATTATTCACATCCAAAACCACAATCGCCCCAGCCCGCACCGTTGATAGGGCGGCTTCAGCCGCATGCTGTGCCGCCGCATTGATCGTCGTTCGCACATTGGCCCCGGCCGTCGCCTGTTCATTAACAATAATCGCCCGCGTGAACCCCTCCTGGGTCGTATCCAACGTCACCCGCCCTTCCTTACCCCGCAAATCCGCATCATACTGCTCCTCCAACCCGGCCCCCCCCTGATAATCGTCATACATCACCTCCTCGGCCATATGCTGCCGCTTGCTCCGTCCCTGCTTCCTCAACAAATAACCCAACCCATGAGCAAACGTGGACCCAAACGGGTAAATCCGGCGCGGCACCCCCTGCAGATAAAAACCGTCCGTGACCAACGGCAACGTCGGAAACTCATCCACCTGAGCATCCGACAGATTCTCCGCCACCGTCAGCGGATGAAACCGCTGAAAGCGGTACAAGGCCCGAATGTCATTGTCGTTCACCTCAACCGGACGGCCCAACCACTCCTCCGCCCGTTTGATCCGCGCCCGCATGTAAGACACCACCTCATCGTCGGTTCGGGCAATCTCCGGCGGAGGCCACTGCAACACCAGATTCTGGGACTGCGCCATCGTCGCCAGAACCTGTCCATCACTCGTCAAAATGTCCCCACGCAACCCCGGCAACCGCAACTGAGCCACATGCGGAATCAACCCCGGTTCACCAGGCTCCGCCGTTTCCCGATCCATCTGCTCCAGCGTCGTTCCCGGATCGGCTGCCGCTGCATACAACGTGCTCAACCAATCCGACCAATCCTCAGGCTGCTGCACCCGCGCGGCCGCCTCCACACTGGCTCTTTGCGCCGCCGTCAATTGGCGCTGCTTCAAATAAACAAAAATATTGCCCGGACCCGGCGACAAAAAACCTAGACCGCGGATCACCCCCGACCGCCGATCCACCTCCACCTTCGCCAACGCCGAGGGCACCTCAAACGATCCCCCCGACGCATCCTCCTTCAACACCGTCTGCATCATATCCCCCCAAATCGGCAGAGCCGTCCGCGAAGCCAAAGCCCGATTCCCAATCGGCGTCGACTGATCAAAGCCTACCCACACCCCACCAACCAAAGCCGGCGTATACCCAACAAACCACGCATCCCGCAACCCATCCGAATACCCCGTCATCCCCACCACCGGTGCCGGCAAACTGTAATTCTGACGCAAAAACGACGCCGTCCCATCCCTCACCACCGACTGCAGCGTCAACGTCATCTGCCGCGCCGTCAGCTCATCCATCAACCGGCGCGACGTTCTCCTCGACTCGGCCTGATAAACCTCAATCCCCTGATCGTTGGTCACCCTGACCACCGCATGCAACGGCACCTGCTCACCGCCATTCGCCATCGCCTGATACAACGACGCCACCTCCAACAACGACAACGGTGGTAACTCCCAAAACGTGCCCGCCGCCGTTCTCGCCTGCGGCGCCCCCGCCCGCGCCAACCAATCCTGAAAATTCTTCACCCCAAGCTGTCGGGCCACCCGCGCCGCCGCGGCCCGATTCGACAAGGCCAACGCATCCTGCACCGTCAAAAAACGTCGACCCAAATCCCGATTCGGATCCCCCAAACCCTGCTCGTTACTCCGACCAAACGTCTCCGGATCCACAAACGACGCATTGATCATCGACGCCGGATGCAGCCCCAGTTTCTCAAAACCCAACGCATACAAAAACGGCTGCAACAGCGCCCCATTCTCCCGTCGCGCCATCCGCGCCCGATCAAATGGCGTCTGCAAAAAATTTCGCCCCCCAAGATACACCCGCACCGCCCCGGTCCCCACCTCTGCCACCAGCGCCGCCGCCTGCAACGATCCATTCTCAAACGCCTCCACCTCCCGCACCCGCTTCAGCTCCCCCTCAATCTCCCGCATCCGCGCCTCCACCACCGCCTCCACCTGCCGCTGCAACTCCGTGTTCTGCGTCGTATAAACCCGCAACCCTCCAGGAATCGGGTCATTCTCCCCCAATCCCAAGACCTGCACCAGCTCCGCCTGAGCCAGCGCCACAAAATAGGTCTGCACCCCGGACGGCGCCCGTGGCACCAACTCGATTCGCTCCCGCAACGCCATCTGCGCCTCCGCCCGACTGATAAATCCCTCCGCCTCCATCTTCCGAATCGAGGCATCCCGTCGTGCCCGCGCCGACGCCAGATTATTCCGGGGCGACGACGAATTCGGCGACTTCACAATCCCCGCCAACAGCGCGCACTCCCCAATCGTCAAATCCGCCGCATCCTTTCCAAAATAGCCCTTCGCCGCCGCGCCCAGACCAAAATAACCCGTCCCAAAGTAAATCCGGTTCAAATAATAATCCAAAATCTCATCCTTCGAATGCGCCTTCTCAATCCTCAGCGCCAGGAACGCCTCCACCGCCTTCCGCTCAATCGTCCTCGAAAAATCCCCCATCAAATGCTTCGCCAACTGCTGCGTTACCGTCGATCCCCCCTCCGCCGCACGGCCCAACCGCAAATTAATCCACGCCGCCCGCGCCAACCCCTGAAAATCGATCCCCCCGTGGGAATAAAACCGCCGGTCCTCCACGGCCAGAATCGCGTCCCGCATCCGATCCGGAATCTGGTCCCGCCTCAAAACAATCCGGTCCTCCGTAAACAATCGTCCAATGACATTCCCATCCTTATCAAAAAACGTCGTCGTGACGTCGTAATCATCCAACTTCCCCAGATCATACGTCTGCGCCTTGTGATAATACGGCTCCAAATACAAATACGCGGCAACCCCCGCCGCCACGGCCAGAATCCCCACGAAAATCACCCCGGCAATTGTGAGCCGCCAAAAATAATAACCCAAACCTCTCATCGACATAACTCAGTCGCACCCAGCCTCTTCAGCACGGAGCATTTCCAACAAACGGCGGATCCATCCGATCTCCCATCCCCTCCAACTAAACCCAAACCAGCCAAAACCCCAAGCTCCATTTTGCATCCGGGCCCCCCAAACCCGCCCTCTTTCCCCGGCCTCACTCCACCGCCATCGCCCGGGGAACCTGATCCTCCCTCGGTGCCTCCGGCACCGGTGACTCCTCCAAAACCGGCTCCTCCGCCTCCGGCCCCACCATCGGTGCCGCAAAATCCTCCTCCGTCACCGGTAACGCCCGGCGCACCGGCACCGTATCCGCCGCCCTCGGGTCCGCAGCGGTCATCTCCACCAAGGTCTCCTCCACCTCTAACGGCGTCTCGTCCAACGGAGGCTGCACCGGAATCGCCCGGGGCACCGAAGCTTCCGGCGCCGCCAACATTGCCGCCTCAGCCTCCGTCGCCAACACCTCAATATCCGGCGAAATCGCCACGGCCCGCGGCGCTTCGTCCTCTCCCTGAGCCATCCCCTCCTCAGGAGGCACCCCCCCTTCCACCAGCTCTCCGCCC
>JBDNCR010000265.1:0-3677 GCA_046719555.1 Verrucomicrobiia bacterium
ATCTGGGCTGGCTCTCAAGCTCGTCTGTGTTAGGATGTTCGAATTGGGCGAGTGAAAGGCTTATGGTGAACCTGCGTCAATTGTTCTCACTGGGACCGGTTTTGTTGACGGGACTGGTGGCGGTGTGGATCAGCGGGGCCGTGGCCCAGGGGCGTGAAGGGAGGCAGGAGGGGAGGTCGAGTTTTGCCATTCCGTCGTTGGTGGTGGCGCAACTGCTTGAGCAGGAGCATTATGCGCAGCATCCGATTGATCTCAAGACGAGCCGGGAGTGGATTGCGGGGTATTTGCACGCGTTGGATTACCCGCGGATGTATTTGTTGCAGGGGGATGTGGATGAGTTTGTGAATCAGTATGCTGCGACGATTGGCCCGGCGTTGAAGAGTGGGGATTTGCAACCGGCGCAGGTGATGTATGCGAAGTTTCGGGAGCGGTTGGCGGAGCGGCATGCGTGGATTGAGCAGCGTTTTAAGGAGCCTTTTGATTTCAATCTGAAGGAGCAGGAGAACGGTGGGGAGTTGGGGCCGGCGACGAGGTATAATCCGGATCGTTCGAAGGCGAGCTGGCCGAAGACGAAGGCGGAGGCGGACCGGTTGTGGGATGCGCGGATTCGTTTTGAGCTGTTGGCAGATTTGTTGAATGAGAAGTCGCTGGAGGAGGCGATTTCCGAGGTGAAGAAGCGGTATGAGCGGAATTTCAAGTTTTTGAATGAGTTGGAGGAGGAGGATGTGGTGCAGCATTATTTGAGTGCGCTGACGTCGGTTTTTGATCCGCATAGCCAGTATTTGAGTCCGAGCACGCTGGAGGATTTTGAGATTTCGATGCGGTTGTCGCTGTTCGGGATTGGGGCGGTGCTGACGACCGAGGATGGCTATTGCATGATTAAGGAGATTGTTCCGGGGGGGCCGGCCGATTTGGATAAGCGGTTGAAGGAGAACGATAAGATTGTGGCGGTGGCGCAGGGGGATGGGCCGTTTGTGGATATTATTGGGATGAAGTTGCGCAATGCGGTGAAATTGATCCGGGGCGAGAAGGGCACGACAGTGCGGTTGTTGGTGATTCCGGCGAATGCGCCGGATCCGTCGGTGCGGGAAGAGATTGCGTTGGTTCGGGATAAGATTGATTTGTCGGCGTCGAGGGCGCGTGGGGAGATTGTGGAGACGCGGATGGAGCGGAAGCAGCCGCGGGAGGCTGCGGGGGAGCCGGGGGATGATTTGTTGCGGCTGGGGCTGATTGAGATTTCGTCGTTTTATGGGGATTCGAACAGTGAACCGGTGGCGGGTGCGGAGGGTCCGAGCAGTGTGTCGAACGATGTGGCCGATTTGATTGAGCAGATGAAGGCCAAGGGCATTGATGGGTTGATCATTGATTTGCGTCGGAACGGCGGCGGTCTCTTGGATGAAGCGGTGCGGTTGACGGGGTTATTTATTGATTATGCTCCGGTGGTGCAGGTGAAGGATCGTCGGAACCGGGTGAAAATTTTGCCAGATAATCCGAAGAATCACCCGAAACCGATTTATGATGGGCCGGTTTTGATTTTGACCAGTCGACTTTCGGCTTCGGCTTCGGAGATTTTCGCTGGGGCGCTGCAGAATTATGGGCGGGCGATTGTGGTGGGCGATTCGAGCACGCATGGGAAAGGAACGGTGCAGGCGGTGATTCAACTGGGGCGATTTATTCAGTCGCTCGGCCGTCCGGGGGATGAGCCGCCGAATGCCGGGGCGGTGAAGTTAACGGTGCAGCAGTTTTACTTGCCCGATGGATCATCGACGCAGAATCGGGGGGTGGTTCCGGACATTCCCTTGCCTTCGCCCAATGATTATTTGGAGTTGGGGGAGTCGAATCTTCCCCATGCGTTGCCTTGGAGCCGGATCCGGCCGGCCTCAGGGTTTCAGCCGTTGGCGAAGCAGAATGGGATTATCGATTTGTTGAGGCAGAATTCGGAGAAGCGGTTTGCGACGCTTCCAGAGTATCAACATTTGTTGCGGGACATTGAGGAGGTTCGGGCCCGGGTTAAAGATCGGCAGGTGTCGTTGAACCAGTCTCAACGGTTGGAGGAAAAGGAGCAGAAGAAGGCGCAACGCGAACAGCGCAAAGCGGAGGAGGCGACGCGGGCGGTGAATGCGCCGCGGACGATTCCGATTTTTCTGACGGGAACGTCGGAGGCGGATCGGGAGAAGCCCCGACGCGATCCGTTGCGGGAACCGAACGCAGATGGTGAGGGGGGCGAGGAGGTGGAGGGGAACAAGTTTGTTTCCGACTATCATTTGTTGGAATCGATCCGGATTTTGACCGATTTCATCGAGTTGAAGGGTTCCAAGGGGGGCGCTGTCGCGGTGAAGGCCGCACCGTCTCCGAGCCCAACGCCGGCGAATTGAGATCTTGACGACAGGGCCGCTTGTGGTGCCCTCCATGACAAATGCCGGTTTACCGCGCTGACCTTCATCATCACTGTGATGTGGATCCGGTGGATCACTTGACCTACACGGCGGTGGATTTGATTGAGACGGCCCGCAGTCATGGGGTGCAGGTTCTGGCGATTACTCCCCACGGGCTGGTTTTTGAGAGTCGGTCGGCGGTGGAGTATGCACGGGATCAGGGGATTTTATTGATTGGGGGCGTGGAGAAGATGGTGGAGGGGCGGGAGGTGGTGTTGTTGAATGTGGCCCCGGAGGATGTGCCGGCGCGGATGCGATTTCGTGATTTGGCGGAGTTGAGGGAGCGGAGGGGGGAGGAGATTTTGGTGATGGCTCCGCATCCGTTTTATCCGCGGGCAAGTTGTGTGGGGCCGGTGTTGGATCGGCACGTGGATTTGTTCGATGCGGTGGAGCACGCGCATTTGTATCATTGGTTGTGGAATCCGAACCGAGCGGCAGTGGAGTGGGCACGGCGGCATGGCAAGGCGGTGTTGGCGAACACGGACACGCATGATTTGATGATGTTGGGCAGGAATTGCACGGAGATTGAGGCTGAGGAGTTGACGGTGTCGGCAGTGTTTGCGGCGATTCGGGCTGGGCGGGTGCGACCGATTTCACATCCGCCGTCCTTGGTGGAGTGGGGGCGATTTGCGGCGGGGGCGGCGTATCAGGTGGGACGACGGTTGGTGTTGGGTGGACCGTCAAAGAGCTGATTCAGGGGGAGGCGGGCGGGAGGTCTGGGGTTGGGTGGGTCGGGTGGCATGGGGAGGGTTCGGAGCTTGAGGTGGGGCGGTCGGCGAGGTGATGAACCAGGCGCCAGGTGTGAAAGGCGATTTGATCGATCCAACGGAGGGCGTCGAGGTCGCGCATGGAGTCTTCGGCGGAGCATTCGCCGCGAGCGGTGGCTTCGAGGAGGGTGGCGCGGGATTGTTTGCGCCAGGCGGCGAGTTGGCGTGAGGCGGTGGCGAAATCGGGGATTTCGGCGGGAAGGTCCTTGGGATCGCGGCGGAGGAGTTGTTGGGCGGCGTGCAGAAGGTCGGCGGTGTGGGCGGCTTGGGCGGCGAGGAGGTGACGGGTGGGAGAGCCATGGTCTTGTCGAGCGGAGGGGAGGAGGCGGGTGAGGTGATCGAGGGCGTGGAGGGAGTCGAGGCGGAGATCGAGGCCGGGTTGTTGATGTTCGATGGGGGGAATGTCGCCGAGGAAGGTGCGGATGGTGGGAAGAGCTTGGTCGATTTGGATGAGGAGAGCCTGGTCATTGGGGGT
>JBDNCR010000266.1:0-3669 GCA_046719555.1 Verrucomicrobiia bacterium
ATGCGCTGCCGGGAGATTAACCGCCGCCAAGGCATAACCCGGAATCTCCGGAACCGACCGAGGCAGCAAAACGGTCTGAATCTCCCGCGCCGTGTCCAGGTCGCGGTCCAACTGCTGCTTCTGCGTGAGCTGCGCAAACGCATTGGCGTTGGAAATGGAAAACGCCGCCTGATCCGCAATCGACCGGGTCAAGTTCAGGTCATTCTCCGTGAATCCCCCCGCCAGCGTCCGGTTCGCCAAAGCAATGACCCCCAACCGCTCTCCTCGATAGACCATCGGCACCGCCAAAAAACACTCCAGCCGCAAGGTATCATCTTCAAACCAAGGGAAACGCTTGTCGGCCCGTGGATCATTCACCAGCAGCGGCTCACCACTCAAACAGACATCCGCCACCGCATCCCCCGGAAGGAGATCAATCGGCTGGCGCTGCAAAATCTGGCGAAGATGATCGGTTCGCGTCGCAATCTTCGCCAACAGCTCTTTCGGCAACGGTTGACTGGGCGGAAACAGCCCAAAAACATCCTCCACCACCAGCTGGTCGCCCCGGCCCGATTTCAAAAAAACCGCCCCGCTCTTGGCGTGGGTGACCTTCACCACCGAGGAGAGAATCGCATGGAGCAACCGTTCCCGGTCCACTCCGTGCTCGAAGGCCTCGCCAATGTCGTGCAGAAAATCGACCACAATCTGGCGCTCTTGTTGTAACGACTCCACCTCCGCCGCCAGTTGCTGATTCCTCGCCCGGGCGGCTAGCCACTCGCCCCGCAGGTACACGATGACCCCCAGCAGGGCGACGATAATGATGACGCTCAACATTCCGCGGTCAGGCGACGTTCAGGCCGAGGCGCTCGCGGAGAAACGTGATGACGTCCTGGAACTGCGCCGCATTCGCCGGATTCAACTCCACCAGCGCCTCATGGGCATCCAGCATCATTTCGGAAATCTCTTGCTTGCTCTCCGGCTCCGCCGCCAGTTCAACCGCCCGGGCCTGGTGGGGCTCCGGACCGGGGCCGGTCTTAATGTCCAAAAGATGGTTCAACCCCAAGTTCTGCAGCAGCTCCAAGTTGCGGGGCGACGGATTATAAACCTCCAGCGCCACACCAGTCTTCTTCCGCTGCGCTGCGCCCAGGCTGGCCATCACCCCCATAAAGGTGCTGTCCATGTAGGTGCAGTCCCGCAAATCATAGGCAATGCGAGAAACTCCCAAAGCCGGGGCTTGCTCCCCGAAAAGCTTCACCAAGCGCGCCGTCCGAAACGACCCGCGCCCGTTCACCTTGACGATCCCCAATGGACCAGCTTGGTGAACCAAGATGGAATCTTCGTCCACGGCCAGACTATAAGAACCCGTTTGGAAGCAAGTCAATGAAGCTCGCCGCCAGTTCAGAGCCGTCGCCGGAGTCGCTTTTCAAGCATTCCTCCCAACTTCGCGGTTCCCTTCCGCCCTGCTTTAAGGAAACTTTCCCCCCGTGAAGCCGGTTTCCCTGGCTTGGACGGAAGCCTGGTCCATCCCAACCGAATCGCTCGGCCTCTGGCGCTTGGCCACCGGCTTGGTCCTGCTGGCCGAGTGGCGCGACCGGATCTTACAGCTCGACCCCCTCTATCTCCACGAAGGGCTGCGGCGGACCGGGGATCTGATGCGGCTGGTCGAGGGCTGGACCGGACCGTGGCCGGGCTGGGCGGTGGTGGCCCTCGCCAGCCTGGGCCTGGTCGCCGCGACTGCCTGGACCGTCGGCTGGTTGACCCGATGGGCGCAAGGACTCGCTCTGGGGACCTTCGCCCTGTTCGCCAACCTCAACCTGATGACCGGCCACGCTGGAGACGTTTTTTTGATCGGGATCATCTTCTGGACCCTTCCCCTGCCATGCGGAGCCTCCTTTTCCCTGGACCAATGGCGCGGCGCGAAATCGACTCGATGGCCGGGGGCCGACCTGGCCGCTTTGGGGCAACTAGCCCTGGTCTATGCCTTGGCGGGGCTGGCCAAAACCGGCGAAGGTTGGCGCACCGGCGAGGCCCTGGCCCGGGCGCTCGGAGGTTCCCTCGGCTCGGCAACCGGCATCTCGACTGTCGAAACGCTCCCCGCCTGGACCTTGGCCCTGGTGGGGAAAATCCTGCCCGGGCTGGAACTCCTGCTGGCACTCCTGATTCTCTGCCCTTGGTTCCGTCCCTGGCCCCGACGGCTGGCCTTGGGCTTGGCCGCCGCTCTTCAGCTCGGCCTCGTGCTCTTGATGGACTTGGGCCTGTTGCCTTGGGCCATGCTGGCCGCCTGCCTCCTCCTGATCCAACGCGAAGACTGGGGGATCTGGCCCCAGCGTCCAGCCTGGGCCCCATCCGACCGTCACCTCTCCGAACCTGTCCGAGGTCCGGGCGTCGTTTGGCTGGCCCTCTTTTTTCTGGCCGCCGCCGTCTCAGCCGACACCACCCTGCACCGGACCTGGCGATGGGACGGGCGACTCGCTCCCACCTGGTTATGGCAACCGCTTCATCTGGCCCAACTTCATCAAGATTGGGGCATGTTCGCCCCCGATGTCCGTCCCTTCCGCACCGATTTCCGCCTCGAAGTCGAGGGCACCTGCGGCACCCTGTGGACTTTCGGCGACCGGACCGGCTCCTTCCTTGGCGCGTCGGGCAAGGGATGGCGCAAATACATCGAACAGGCCGCTCATCCCAAGCGGGAGACCGAGCGGAACCACCTCCTTGCCCTCGCGGCCCGGTATGCCGCCCGACATGGCATTGAGGTGCGCCGCGTTCGGCTGGTGCGCGTGACCATGCCGATTGGATCGACCGCCCAAAGCCGAGACCCGGGCGAAACCGTGGTGGGAGAGCTGGCCTTCACTCCCCATCGGCCTCCGACCGATTAATTCGCGGCCATCGCTCCTCTTGTTTCCCGGCCGCAAAGGAGGTAGCCTCTCCTCCATGGAGCGGGCTTGGTTATTGGTTGGGTTGATCTTGCTGAGCCAGTGGCCCAAGGCCCACGGGGCGGCCACTCCCGGCGAGTATTTCAGCAATGCCAACCTCACCGTCTTTCAGATGAGTTTCGGTCCCCTGGCCCCCCTCGGAACGCAAGAGATCGAGATCGCGGTGATGGGCAATAAGATGCGGTGGACCACCGGCGACTCGCTCATGTTTACCTTGGTGAATCTCGCCGGAGGATCCACCGGCGTCCTGCCCAAGGGACCGCACACCTCCATTTACAATGGCGATCAGCCCGATGACAAAAAGCTCACCTACCTCGTCAACAATCAACCCGCCCAAGATTCGGTCTCCCGAGAGTCAGGATCGGTCTACACCCAGGGAAGCAAACCCTTCGGCTACGGCGGTCCCCTGTTCGGCATGATCATGGAATGGGGTCAGATGATCTACGTCGGATCCTCCGTCGAAAACGACGGCACCTTCTGGCACCCCAAAGTCCGATGGCATCACCGCTACGCTTTCTTCGGCTACGATCCGGTCGACGTCGGCCTGTTGATCTGTGAAGCCTCCTTGTTTACCCCCTGGGATATCTGGCCCGTAAGCTATTTTTCAACCACCACCTCCACCTATTACGTTTTCACCTCAGCCTCCCACGGATCGGCACAAGCCAGCGACTTCCAACCACCACCCGGCTCCCAACCGCTCGTGGCTCGCACTGGTCCCGACGGGCAACCGTTCGGAGCCAATGTCGAACCAGGTTCC
>JBDNCR010000267.1:0-3651 GCA_046719555.1 Verrucomicrobiia bacterium
GCAGATTTTGAGTTTTGCTTTGTTGCTGGAGTTTTCGGGCCAGCAGCCGGGGGCGGCGGCGGCGATTCGCCAGGCGGTCGAGCGGGTGATTTCTGCGGGAGTGCGGACGGCGGACCTTGCGACGCCGGGGGGGGCGTGGGTGGGCACGATGGCGATGGCCGAGGCTGTGGCGGAGGCGATCTAGGCGGAATGAAGGTGACGTTCTGCGGGGCGGCCGGAACGACGACGGGCTCCCAGCATTTGGTTGAGGTTAATGGGTGTCGGTTGTTGTTGGATTGCGGGCTTTACCAAGGGCGGCGTCGGGAGACGTGGGAACGGAATCAGACGTTTGCGTTCGATCCGGCGAGGTTGGATGCGGTGATTCTTTCGCACGCGCATATTGATCACAGCGGGAATCTGCCGAATTTGGTGAAGCAGGGGTTTACGGGGAATGTGTATGCGACGTTTGCCACGCGGGATTTGTGCGGGATTATGTTGGCGGATTCGGCCAAGATTCAGCGGGCGGACGCGGATTTTTTGAACAAGCGGCGGGCGCGGAATGGAGAGGAGCCGGTGGCGCCGCTTTATGATGGACGGGATGCGGAGCGGGCGTTGAGGAATTTTGTGACGCTCGATTATCGGCGTCGGCTCCCGGTGGCCGAAGGGGTGTGGTTGGAGTTTTATGATGCGGGTCATATTTTGGGATCGGCGCAGGTGTTGCTGCACATTCATGACCGGGCCGATGGGCGGAGTAAGCGGCTACTTTTTTCCGGGGATATTGGCCGGGGGAAGAATGATTTGTTGCGCGATCCGGAGCCGGTGGACGAGGTCGATGTTTTGTTGATGGAATCGACGTATGGCGGGGTGGAACATGAGTTACCGACGGACGCTCGGGATGCGCTTTGCCGGATGATCAATGAGGCGCGTGGGCGAGGTGGCAAGATTTTGATTCCGGCCTTCGCGGTGGAGCGGACGCAGCAGGTGCTCTATGCGCTTCACCAGATTTTGGAGTCGGGGTGCATCGAGCCGATTCCGGTGTTTGTGGATAGTCCGTTGGCGGTGAGTGCGACGGAGGTGTTTCGGTTGCATCCGGAGTGTTTCAATGAGGAGGTCTATGATTTTTTGTTTGAGCGTCGGGATCCTTTTGGTTTTGAGGATCTGACGCTGATTCGGGATGTGAAGGGTTCGATGGCGTTGAATGAAAGGCCGGGGCCGGCGATCATTATCAGCTCGTCCGGGATGTGCGAGGCGGGTCGGATTCTGCACCACTTACGCAATCATATTGGCGATCCGGCAACGACGATTTTGTTTGTGGGTTACTGCGCTCCGGAGACGTTGGGATGGAAGATTCGGAATGGAGAGCGGACGGTGAACATTTTTGGGGAGGCGTTTGAGAACCGGGCGACGGTGGAGGTGTTGGATTCGTTTAGTGGTCACGCGGACAACAGCGAATTGATCGATTATTTTAAGGCTCTGGGAGGGCCCAAGCGGGAGGTGTGGCTGGTTCATGGGAGTCGGGAACGGAGCGCGGCGTTGGTGCCGCAGATTGAAGCGCTGGTGCCGACGAGCCGTGTGGCGGTGGCGGAGCATCTGGGAGTGGTGGAGGGATTGTAGCGGGGGTGGGGAAGGATTACGGGCTGAGGGGAAAGAGGACGGTGATGGTGGTGCCCTGACCAGGGGTGGATTCAAGGAGAATGGCTCCCCGGTGGCTGCGGAGGATTCCGATGACGGAGGCCATACCGAGGCCGCGTCCTGTTTTTTTGGTGGTAAAGAAAGGGTCGAAGATCCGCTTGGCGGTGGCTTCGTCCATGCCGGACCCGTTGTCGGTGACTTCCAGCCAGACGTAGGGACCGGCCGGAGGGTGGTTGCCAAGGCGACTGCGAAGGAGTTCCTCGGTGGCAAAGTTGCGGTGGCCGGTGCGGACGAGGACGCGGCCTCCGGGTTGGTGGATGGCTTCGGCAGCGTTGGTGATGAGGTTCATGACGACTTGCTGGAGTTGCGCCGCGTCGGCGCGGAGGAGGGGGAGAGCGGGGGCCAACTGGCAGTCGAGCACGATGTGTTTGGGCACGGCAGCCCGGAAGAGGCGGAGGTTGTCGGAGACGAGGGTGTTGAGGTTGAGGTCGACGATCTGCTGTCGGGCTTTGCCGGAGTAGACGAGAAGTTGGCGGGTGAGGTCGGAGGCGCGGGAGACGGCGGTGAGTGCTTCGGCGATGGCCAGGCCGGCGGTGGATTGGGGTTCGGTGTCGAGTTGGGCGAGTTCGAGTTGGCCCATGACGGCCATGAGAAGGTTGTTGAAATCGTGGGCAATCCCGCCGGCCAAGACGCCGAGGCTTTCGAGTTTCTGGGCGTGGTGGAGATCCCGCTCGAAGCGGAGCCGGTCTTCCTCGAGTTGTTTGAGTTCGGTCAGGTCGATGTGGGTGCCGATGAGCTGGATGGCACGGTGGTTGGCGTCGCGAACGAAACAGCCTTGGGCGAGGATGCGGCGGTAGGAACCGTTTTTGTGTCGGAGTCGGAACTCTTGTCGATAAAGGGTGCCGTTGGATTGGATGAAGCGTCGGACGTAGGCGACGGCGGATTCCCGGTCGTCAGGGTGAAGCCGATTTTCCCATTCGTCGAAGGTGTCGGCGATTTCGTCGAGGTCATATCCGAGCTGCCGTTTCCATTCGGGGGAGTATTCGACGGTGTTGGTGGCGAGGTTCCAGACCCAAAGCCCGACGTTGGCGTGTTCGACGGCGAGGCGGAGTCGGCGGATGGCGTCCTGGAGCGAGGCAGATTTTTCTTCGAGGAGTTTCTGGACTTGGGCCAGGGCGCGATTTTCCCGGAGACGTTCCAGGACGGTGACGAGGTAGCGGGGATCGACGGGCAGCCGAAGGTGAAGGCCCAAGCCTCGTTGGACGGCTTCGAGCGCAAGGGCGGGGTCCGGATCGGCGGTGACGCTGACGGCGGCGACCTTGGGAAAGGGAGCGAGGAGGGAAGCAACGGAGCTGAGGCGCTCCCGAGGTTGAGGGTCCAGGAGGAGGATGGCGCTATCAACGGTGTTCTGGCCGAGGAGGGTCGCGGCTTGGGAAAGTTCGGGGGCGGTGAGGGTCCGGTGGCCGGCCTCGGTGAAGGCTTGCTGCCAGAGGTGGATCAATTCCGGGTTGGGCGAGACGAGAAGCACGGCTTGGGGGACGGCGCGGTGGTGGGTCTCTTTAAGCTGGGCAACGGCGGAGAGGAGGGAGTCGGCGCGGATGGGGACGGGGAGGAATGCATCGGCCCCCATTTCGACGATCAATCGTTCAGATTCTTCTCCCTCGAAGGTCGCGGAGACGGCAAGGATGGGAACGCGGCGCAGGTTTGGATCGGTGTGCTGGCGGATCAGGCGGCAAAAGTGCCAACCGTCGATGCCGGGCATGTTGAGATCGGTGACGATGAGGTCGGGGACGGTTTGGTTAAAGGCTTCGAGGGCCTCCGCAGCGGAGACGTGGGGCACGGGGAGATGGCCGCCACTGGCAAGAATGGAGCAGAGCATTTTGCGCTGCAGGGGGTGATCATTGATCACTGCGACGTGGAGCGCGGGAGGGGTCGCCGGACAATTCATGACGGAGTGGGGGAGGTTGGCGCGGGGCCGAGCAGTTGCCAATCCGGAAACAGGCTCAGTCGTGAGATGAACCGGTTCCTTTGCCGGTGAAG
>JBDNCR010000268.1:0-3651 GCA_046719555.1 Verrucomicrobiia bacterium
GGTGACGAGCGGGTTGGCGCGGGGGATTGACACGGCGGCGCATCAGGGGGTGTTGGCGGCGAAGGGGAAGACGGTGGCGGTGTTTGGGTGTTCGTTGGAGCGGGTTTACCCGGAAGAGAACCGGGCCTTGGCGGAACGGATTGTGGAGGAAGGGGGGGTGTTGCTGTCGGAGTTTCCGCTGGGGACGACGCCGGACCGGCAGACGTTTCCGATGCGGAATCGGATTGTGAGTGGGTTGAGTCGTGGGGTGTTGGTGATTGAGGCGGGAGCGGGGAGTGGGGCGTTGATTACGGCGCGGATGGCGTTGGAGCAGGGGCGAACGGTGTTTGCGGTGCCTGGAAGGATCAGTGAGCCGTATGCGCGGGGGTGTCATCAGTTGATCAAGGAGGGGGCGAAGTTGGTGGAGGGGGTGGAGGATGTGTTGGGGGAGTTTGAATTTTTGTCTCCAGAGATGGCTCGGGGGGAGCCACGGCCAGCGGTGGCGGCGTTGTCGGAGTCGGAGCGTAAGGTTTTCGAAGTGCTTGGGATGGAGGAGGTTCACATTGATGTGGTGATCCGAAAAAGCGGGTTGCCATCGGGGGAGGTGCATTCTAGCCTGCTGCGTCTAGAAATGCGGAAACTGGCCCGTCAGTTGCCTGGGCGGGTTTACGTGCGGACCGATTGACGAGGCGACGAGGTTTCGATGAGGTTTTTCATATGGGTAAAGCGCTGGTGATAGCTGAGAAGCCGAGTGTGGCGACGGATTTGGCGCGGGTTTTGGGTAAATTCAAGAAGGAGAACGACTTCTATGAGAATGACGCCTATGTGATTTGCTCGGCGGTCGGGCATTTGCTGGAGTTGAGTTTACCCGACCAAAAGAAGGTTCCGTGGAGTTTTGAGGCGCTCCCTTTGATTCCGGATCGGTTTGGGCTGCATCCGGTGGAGAAGACCGAGGGGCGTCTGAGGCTGTTGAGGCGGCTGATGGAGCGAAAGGATGTCACCGAGTTAATCAACGCCTGCGATGCGGGGCGGGAGGGAGAATTAATTTTTCGGAACTTGATCGAGTTTACGGGCTGTCAAAAGCCGATTCGGCGGCTGTGGTTGCAGTCGATGACGCCGGACGCGATTCGGGAGGCGTTCAATCGGTTGCGAGACGGGCAAGAGTTGCAGCCCTTGGCGGATGCGGCGAAGTCCCGTTCGGAGAGCGACTGGTTGGTCGGGATCAATGGGACGCGGGCGATGACCGCGTTCAATAGTCGTGGGGGAGGCTTTAATTTAACAACGGTGGGCCGGGTTCAGACGCCGACTCTGGCCGTGTTGGTGAAGCGTGAGCAGGCGATTCGGGACTTTGTTCCGAAGGGCTTTTTTGAGGTCCATGCCGAGTTCCAAGTTGCTTCCGGGATTTATCCGGGCCGCTGGTTTGATCCTGAATTCAAGAAGGGGTCGAACGAGGAGGAGAAGGCGGAGCGGATCTGGTCGGAGTCGGCGGCGGATCGGGTTGTGGAGGAGTGTCTGGGGAAAATCGGAGCGGTGACGGAGGAGAAAAAGCCGTCGAACCAGCTTTCGCCTTTGCTCTACGATTTGACGTCTTTGCAGCGGGAAGCGAATGGACGTTTTGGGTTGCCGGCGAAACGGACGCTACAGATTGCCCAGGCTTTGTATGAGCGGTTCAAGGCGATTACCTATCCCCGGACCGATTCGCGCTATTTGCCGGAGGATTATTTGGGGACGGTGAAGAGCACGCTGAGCAAGTTGGAACCGACGCCGCTGGGGGTGTTCGCCAGAAAGGCTCTGGATTCGGGTTGGGTGCGACCGAGCAAGCGGGTGTTCAACAATGCCAAGGTTTCGGACCACTTTGCGATCATTCCGACGACGTCGGTGCCGGAGAGTTTGGACGAGATGGAGAGGAAGATCTATGAGATGATCGCCCGGCGGTTTGTGGCGATTTTTTATCCTCCGGCGGTTTATGAGGTGACGACCCGGATCACACGGGTGGAGGGGCATCACTTTAAGACGGAGGGGAAGGTTTTGCGGGATCCCGGGTGGCGTGCGGTGTATGGCCAAGAGGCCGAGGCGGAGCCGGAAGAGGGGGGACCGAATTTGGTGCCGGTGGAGCAGGGGGAAGCGGCGAAGGCAGAGGTGGTGGAGAAGCGGGCCTTGGAAACGCGGCCGCCCGCCCGTTTTTCTGAGGCCACCCTGCTTTCGGCGATGGAGAGTGCCGGCAAGTTGGTGGAGGACGAGGAGTTGCGCGAGGCGATGGCGGAGCGGGGGCTGGGAACACCAGCGACGCGGGCATCGATCATTGAAGGGTTGATTCAGGAAAAATATGTGGAGCGGCAGGGGAAGGAACTGGTGCCGACGCCGAAGGCCTTTTCGTTGTTTGAGCTGTTGGAGGCGTTGAAGGTTCAGGCGTTGACCTCGCCGGAGATGACGGGGGAGTGGGAATATAAGCTCAAGCGGATGGAACGGGGTGAGCTCTCGCGTCCGGTGTTTATGGAGGAGATTGAGCGGTTCGCGGAGGAGATTGTGGCGCGGGCAAAGAATTTTCGTGAGGAGGAGGTGCCGCCGAAACCGACCGGGGTTTTTGATCCGGGGTCAGGGCAGGAATTGGTTGAGACGCTGCGGGAGTATCGAACGGGCAACGGTTCGTTGGTCCTTCGCAAGGTCATTGCGGGGCGGGCCTTATCCCGTGATGAGTTGAGGGTGTTGTTGGAGCAGAGGAGTGTGGGGCCGCTGGACGGGTTCCGTAACCGCCAAGGCCGACCCTTTAGCGCGGTGATTCGGCTTTTGCCGGATGGTAACACGGAGCTGGATTGGGGCAAAACGGAGGCGATTTCTGAGGAGGTTAAACAAGAGGTTTTGCAACAGGAACCGGTCGGGGTGTGTCCGCTGGATGGAGGGCGAGTGGTTGAGATGGATGCGGCGTATGTCTGTGAGCACGCGATTGGGAAGGAACCGACTTGTTCGTTTCGGCTGAATAAACGGCTTCTCGGCCAGGAAATTCCGAGGGATCAGGTGGTCAAGATCTTGGCGGAGGGAAAGAGCGATTTGATCAAGGGGTTCATCTCGAATCGAAATCGTCGGCCGTTTGACGCCTATTTGGTGTTGAGTGTGACGGGGTCAGGCCAGAATCGGAGTGCGAGGTTGAAGTTTGAGTTTCCGCCACGGGAACGGCGGGAGGGTGGACGGCGAGGAGGGCGGAGGCCACGGGCAACCGCGACGAGGAGCTGATGCCGAGCGAGCGTCGTTCGGAGGAAGGGGGAGGAGCCGGGTGCTCTGCGGAGTGGCTGGAGCCGAGGGAGTGGCCGGAACAGTTTTTGGAGTATGTGCGGGGATCCCGTGCGATGTCAGCGTACACGGCACGGAATTATGCGGCGGCGCTGAGGCGGGTGGCGGGAGCCTTCCCGGGACGGCGATGGGATGAGTTGGGGACGGATGATTTCCGACGGTTTTTGTATCGGTTGTCGGTGGAAGGGAGGTTATCGGCGGCGTCGTTGAGGTTGCAGTTTTCCGCACTGCGCTCGTATTACAAGTTTTTGGGACGCCGGGGATGGGTGGCAGAGGGGCAGTTTGCGGGGTTGAAGGTGCCAGCGCCGGGTCGGCGGTTGCCGCATTATTTGACCGCGGTGCAGGTGGCCGAGTTGTTGGAGGCGCCGCTTCGTTTATTGGAGC
>JBDNCR010000269.1:0-3621 GCA_046719555.1 Verrucomicrobiia bacterium
CACCGAAATGCGGCGGGGGTGCCGGTGGCGACGTTTGCGATTGGGGAGGCCGGGGCGAAGAATGCGGCGTTGTTTGCGGTGAGTTTGTTGGCGGCAGGGGATGAGAGGCTGGCGGAGGCTTGGGATCAGTTTCGTCAGAAGCAGACGGATGAGGTGCTGCGGGCGAAGGTATGATTGGGCCGGGGCGGACGGTGGGGGTGATGGGGGGTGGGCAGTTGGGGCGGATGTTCGCGATTGCGGCGCGGCGGATGGGTTATTTTGTGCATACGTTGGAGCCGATCGCGGATTGTCCAGCAGGGCAGGTTTCGGATGTGGAGATCAATGCGGCGTATGATGATCCGGCGGGTTTGGAGCGATTGGTGGCCGGGGTGGATGTGGTGACTTTTGAGTTTGAGAATATTCCGCATGGGGCGTTGGCGAAGTTGGCGGAGCGGGCGGTGGTCCGTCCGGGGCCCCATGTGCTTTTGACTTGCCAGAATCGGCAGCGGGAGAAGGAGTTTTTGCGGCAGCATGGGTTTCCGACGGCTCGTTTTGCGGTGGTGCGGTCGGCGAAGGAATTGGAGGCGGCGTTGGGGGTGATCGGCCTGCCTGCGGTGCTGAAGACGGCTGATTTTGGTTATGATGGGAAGGGTCAGATGAAGTTGAGTCCGGGGACGGCGTTGGAACCGGAGGCTTTGTGGGAGCGATTTGGAAGCCCGGTTGGGGTGTTGGAGGGGTGGTTGGATTTTTCGGCGGAGATTTCGGTGGTTTGTGCGCGGACGGTGGGCGGCGAGACAGCGGTGTTTCCGGTGAGTGAGAATATTCATGCGAACCACATTTTGGATATTTCGATTGTTCCGGCGCGGCTGGGGCCGGAGGTTCAGGCGGAGGCGCGGGATATGGCGCGGGCGATTGCGGAGGCGCTGGAGGTGGTGGGGTTACTGGCAGTGGAGATGTTTTTGTGTCGGGACGGATCGCTGGTGGTGAACGAGTTGGCGCCGCGGCCTCATAATTCGGGCCATTACACCTTTGATGCTTGTGTGACGAGCCAGTTTGAGCAGCAGTTGCGGGCGGTGTGTGATTTGCCGCTCGGGGAGACCCGCTTGTTGTCGCCGGTGGTGATGGTCAATTTGCTGGGGGATTTGTGGGCGGAGGGCGAACCGGATTGGCGGGCGGTGCTTGAGGAGCCATCGGCAAAATTGCATTTGTATGGGAAATCGAGTGCGAAGCCCGGGCGGAAGATGGGGCATTTTTGTGTTTTGGACGCAGATCCGGCTCAGGCTTTGGAACGGGCGCTGGCGATTAAGAGTCGATTGACGCGGCGGGTTCGGTGAGGAGCTTGGCTTAGGACTCGCGGCGGGCTCCCTGGTTATCGGCTCGGAGGATGACGGTGCGGACGTCTCGGTGGCCGGCGCGTCGCAGGGTGTCGTTGAGCACGCGGGCAACTGATTTGGGGCGATCGAGGGCGAGGGCGACGACGGTGGAGCCGGAGCCGCTGAGGAATCCGCCAAGGGCACCGATGGCGGAAACGGCGGCCAGAGCGTCGTGGAAGCCGGGCAAGAGGGTGGCGCGGTAGGGTTGGTGGAGACGGTCGGCGAAGGCATCTTTGAGGGCGGCGTAATCTTTGGAGAAGAAGGCGGCGGTGATGAAGGAGGCGCCTTGAATGTTGGCAACCGCTTCGGGGCGTTTGACTTGGCGGGGAAGGACGCGGCGTGCGTCTTTGGTTTCCATGGGTGTGGAGGGAATGGCGGCGATGCAGTGGAGGTCGGAATCGACGTCGGTTCGGAGCCATCGATCTGGCAGGCAAGCGCAGAAGCCACCGAGGGCGGCGGGTGCGACGTTGTCGGGATGACCTTCGAGTTCGACGGCCAGTCGGGTGATGTGTTCGGGCGGAAGGGGTTGGTCGAAGCGTTCGTTGAGTCCGAGAAGGATGCCGAGCCGGACGATGACGCTGCTGCCAAGACCGCGAGAGGGGGGGACTTCTCCCTTGATTTTAACGGCAAAGGGTTGGCGATGGATTCGGGCTGCGGAGAAAAAACAATCGCCGACGGCGAGGAAGAAGGGGTTGTCTGGAAAGGTTTTGCTGTCGGAGATGGTGACTCGGTTGCCCATGGAGAGGGCGAGGCCGAGGCAATCGAAGCCGGGGCCAAGGTTTGCGGTGGTGGCGGGGATGTAGTGGGTGACAGGCTTCATGAAGGTCCGGCCCGGTGCATAGCGGAGGCGGGAGGATAGGCCAATAGGATTATCGGGAAACGACCTTTGGCGGCGGTTTTTTGGGGGTGCCGACCCCATGGGATTGGGGCCAAGTTGGGTTCTTCCCTGCGGCGAGGTTTCCGGCTCCGGGGAAGGGTTGGGGAGTCACGCCCGACAGGATTTGAACCTGCGACCCTCGGATTAGAAATCCGGTGCTCTATCCAGCTGAGCTACGGGCGCTTTTGCCGCGTGAACGACAAGTTGGATGCTAGTGGGGAGGAGACTAGGGGGCAAGTGGGAGTCCGGGGGAAGGTTGAGGGGTGGTTTGGGGTTGGGCTGGAGCGAGAATGGCGTCTTCCATGCCGTGGAGAAGTTTTTTGTCTTCAGGGCAGAAGGTGACGAGGACTCCGGCGAGGAGGACGGTGTCGTCGGGTTGGACAAAGTAGTAAGGGCAGACCCGGGCGCGTCCGTGCATGGGGATGAGGGTTTGGCGGTGAGGATCCCAGTAGGGGTGAGTGAAGGAGGTGGCTTTGTGGAAGCGTTGCAGGATGCGGGGTTGTCGGGGGAATTCGGCAAGGGCTTGGGCGATGGCGGCGGCCCATTGTTCGTTGCCGACATCGGTTCCCACGAGGACGCCGCGGGAGCCCCAGGCTTGTGGGGAGTAACCGGAGACTTTGAGAACGAGGTTGCGTTCGCTGCGGGAGAATTGGCCGACTTGTTCCCAGGAGTGGGCGTTGAGTCCAGGGAGGACGGCGGTGGGAGGCAAGGGGGTGGGTTCGACGATCCAGCTTTGGGGGATGATTTGGCGGAGGTCGCGATCGTAACGGTCGCCGAGTTGGCATCGCCAGAAGTGGCGCAGGGCCGGAAGCCAGAACAGGGCCAGCCAGAGTTTTTCTTCGAGGAAGGGTTTGAGCGGGGGGGTCAGGGGGTGAGCGGGATCGAGTCCGGTGCGCAGGGTTGGGCAGGCTTCCCATTCAAAGGATTCAAAGAAGCGGTAGGCAGGGGTTGACCAATCCCGGAAGGAGTCGAGGGCGATGATCCGTTGGGGACCCAGGAGCCATTCCCATTCGGGTTGGTAGGCGGAGGCTTCTTCGGAGATGACGACGGGGCCTTTGGGGAGAAGTTGGTGGAAGGCGTGACGCATGCCGGTGGGGCCGCCGAGGACGGGGTGACCGAGGCGGGCGTAGTTTTCTTGCAGCCATGCGGTGAGGCCGATTCCACCGGGAACGGAGTCAATTTCGGCCAGGGCCCAACCGTGGTCGGTGAGAAGGAGGTCGGGTCGGATGATCCGAGGGAGTTGGTTGACGAGGGGACGAGCGCGAGCGAAGGCGATGAGGTCGGCGGGTTTTCCGGCGTCGAGCCATTCGGCGATCCAGGAGGGGGCGCGGCCGCGGCAGCTTTGGCGATAGAGGAGGTCGCAGGCTTGGTGGAACCGGTGGAGGCGTCGGC
>JBDNCR010000027.1:0-10047 GCA_046719555.1 Verrucomicrobiia bacterium
TTGCCAGAACAGGAGGCCGACGGTCCCCCCTCGGGCCCGATGACCGGCCCAGATGCGGCCTCCTTCGACCAACCGGGCGGATTGTTCCCAGAACATGACTTTTTCCAGCTCGGGGAAGTAGAGGCCGTTGGCGATCATCCCGTGTCCACCGGCGGAGAGCCCGGTTCGGAATGCGGCTTGGGCGGGGCAGGTCAGCGCCGGGAACGTCGGGTCGAGGGTGAACCAGCCGGGGCCCCACCGTTCGGGGGCGAGGGCCGAGAGGTTTTCCCCGAGGGCGGCGACTTGGACGACGAGAAGTTTTTTCGGGCGCATGGGATTAACTTGCGGAGAAGGTTTGGGCCAGCCAGCCCCGGATTCCCCAAACGAGGGTGCCGACGGCCGCAATGGCGAGGCCGGTGACCCAACTGGCCGTGGGGAGGATCATCCAGGTTTGAAAGAGGATGAGCAAGCCGAGCCAGTGGCCGATAATTTTAGGGCGGTCCCGGGCGAGGGCCCAGTAACGGGCGGAGGGGCGTGCGGCTTGGAAGATGAGGAACAGGCCGAGCACGCTGAAGAGCACCCGGCCGAGTTCGCCGGTGAAGGTGCCGACCGTCAACCAGAGGATTCCGGCGGCGAGGATGAACGCGGCCAACCCGTGTGGATGAAACCGTGGGCGCAGTCCTTCCTGAGCCACTTCATCGCGGGCCAGAGCGGAGACGAGGACGATCCAGCCGAAGGTGGTGCCGACAGCGAGTGCCAGGTTGGGGATGAGCGGGGAGGCACCGGTGGCCAACGCGCCGAGGAGAATCAAGCCGACGCGGCACAGGCCCAAAGTCACCAGGCCGATCCAAACCCAACGGCGGAGGAAGAGGCTGTAGCTCAGGGCCAGGGACATCAAACAGACGCCCGTGACCAGGACGGGCAAGCCGGTGGCGAGGAGGGCGGCGAGGGAACCCAACCACAACAGGCCCAGGGCGGCAAAGAACGGTCCCAGCCCGATGTCGCCCCGGGCCAGAGGTCGATCCGAGCGCAACCGACGGTCTTCGTCCCGGTCGACCCAGTCATTGACCAGCAGTCCAAGAAGATAGATCCCGAGTCCGGCCACGGTCGCGGTGAGGAGCGCTGGGTTGAGGGAACCGAATCCGCCGACCAGCCAGAATCCGAGCAGCACGTCGCCCGGGACGGTGAGAAGGTTGGGGAGCCGGACCAAGCGTAGCCAGGGCATCATGGGATCAGCGTGCGGCCCGGCGTGGAGCACGGTCAAGCGTGCGGGCGGGCCGTGGGCATGGCGACGGTGGCGGGTTGGGGAGGAGGATAAAGCCGGTGTGAAGGTCGCCGAGCACCTGGCTGAGGCGTCCGGCGTGTTTGAGGTGCCAGAGACCGATCAGGGCGCAGAAGAAGCTGTCGAGCCGGTCTTCGGCCGGTTTGGACCAGGGTGCGCGGAGGGCGGAGCGGATTTCTGGACCGACGATGAGCTCCGGGAAGTCGGTTTGGAGCAAGCTCCGTGTCAGACGCCCGAGCCGGGCAAATTCGGTTCGGCGCACGGCGACCGGCCCGCGTTTGTATTTGAGGATGCGGTCGAGGTGGAACCAGCGGACCATGGCCGGGTGGGGATAGACCTCGCAGGCAAGCCGTTTGGCCCGGGTGACGTTCCAGCCGGGAAAAAACCCTTCAGCCCGCAGTCCGCGCAGGATGCGCGGAGGGCGAGGACAGAGGTTCTGGTTGGCGGGATGGCAGGCGGCGTGCTGCCGGTGGAAAAGGGTGTGGGTCAGGCGATCGACGGGCCGGGATCCGGTTGGGTTGGGACAAACGATGGGGGCGTCGATGGCCAGGAAGGCACGTTCGCGGCGGCTGATCTGTTGGCGGAGGGTGGTGAAGAGGGCGTCATCGCCCTGAGGGTAGGCGAAGCTGGAGACCGAGGCGGTGCCGCCTTGGATGCGGAGGAAGCAGAGGCCGTCAGGCTGAGCGTCGCCCCAGGCCAGGTCGATGCCGACGACCCAGCCATCCGGACAGGTCATGATTCGAAACGGGGGCGTTGTAGAAACTTCCCGCGGCCTTTGGTTCCGATGAATTGGCCATCGCGCACCATGATTTGACCGCGCAAGGTGACGACGGAAGGTCGGCCTTCGATGAACCAGCCTTCGTAGGCGTTGTAATCGACGTTCATGTGGTGGGTTTTGGCGGAGATTTCGCCCCGGTAAGCGGGGTCGTAGATGACGAGGTCGGCGTCGGCACCGGGCTGGATGGTGCCTTTACGGGGGAAGAGGTTGAAGAGTTTGGCGGCGTTGGTGCTGGCCACGTTGACCAAGGTGTGGAGGTCGATTTTGCCCCGGCGGACGCCGTAGGTGTAGAGGAGGTTGATTCGGTCTTCGAGAGCGGGAATGCCGTTGGGGATTTTGGTGAAGTCATCGCGGCCCATCGGCTTTTGATCGGCAAAATCGAAGGGGGCATGGTCGGTGCCGACGGTTTGAATCAGGCCCTGGCGGAGGGCATTCCAGAGGACCTCCTGGTTGGAGCGGCAGCGGAGGGGCGGGGACATGACGAACTTGGCTCCCTCGAATCCGGGGCCCTCGGCCAGGGTTTTGTCGAGGGTGAGGTATTGGATGAGGGTTTCCACGCTGACTTGAACGCCCCGGATCCGGGCGCGGAGGGCCTCTTCGAGGGCTTCGAGGCAGCTGAGGTGGACGATGTAAACGGGGGCTCCGACCATCTCGGCAAAGCTCATCAGGTGCTGGACGCCTTCGGCTTCAACCCGGGGAGGTCGGCTGAGATAATGGCCTTCAGGTCCGGTGATGCCGCGGGCGAGGAGATCGGCCTGGGCCTCGGCGACGAGGGTTTCGTTTTCACAATGGGCGCAGGTGAGGACGCCCAGCTCGCGGGCGAGGTGAAGCGCGTGGTAGAGTTCGCGGTCGTCAACGCCGAAGGCGCCGCGGTAGGCGAGGAACACTTTGAAGGATTGCACGCCGTCGGCGACGATGCGGCGGAGTTGTTCCGGGGTGTCGCCGTCGAACCGGGTGACGCCCATGTGGAAGGAGTAGTCGCAGCAGGCCAGGTCCCGGCTTTTTTCCCGCCAGAGAGCGTAGCCATCTTCGGGACGGTCCGATTTGGCCGGGCAGCACATGTCGAAGATGGTGGTGGTTCCTCCGATGAGGGCGGCGATGGTGCCGGTTTCGTAGCTTTCTTTGGCGTAGGTCCCCATGAACGGGAGGTAGATGTGGGTGTGGGGGTCGATGAATCCGGGAAAGACAAACTTCCCGTCGGCCTCGATGATTTCCGCTCCGGGCGGGGGTTCGAGGGAGCTGCCGATGCGGGTGATGGTCTCGCCTTCACACCAGATGTCGCCCCGGAAACGGGAGGTCCCCGTGACGATCTCTCCGCCCCGAATGAACAGTGCCATTCTTGGAGGCTAGCAAATCGGCATGGGGGAAGGAAGGTGAACTTACGGGGCGGTGAGGCCCGTGCGCGGGTGGACCGCAAGTCGGGCCGGGCGGGGAAATTAGCCCGGAGGCCAACGCAAGGGTCGCCCGCCGATCACGTGGAGGTGGAGGTGGGGGACGGTTTCTCCGCCGTCGGCTCCGTGGTTGATGACGATGCGGAAGCCGGTCGAGTCCAAGCCATGCTCCCGGGCAACTCGCCTTGCGGCGAGAAGGAGTTCTCCAAGCAGGGCACCATCCCCATCCTCAGCAGCGCCGAGGCGGGGGATGACTTTTTTGGGCACGACGAGGAGGTGGGTGGGGGCGGCCGGGTGGATGTCCCGGAAGGCGATCCATTGCTCGGTTTCCGCGACCACCTCGGCGGGGAGTTCCCGGTCGATGATTTTCTGGAAGATGGTCTTCATGGGCGCAGGGATTTAGACGATGACGAGGTCAACGGGGGGCCGAGAACTTCCATGCAACTGCTGGCGGGTGAAGGCAACGATTTCGTCACTGAGCGATTCGCAGCGGTTGCGCCAGGTTTTGGATCCGCCGAGGATTTTCACGCAGGGTCGGATGCCTTCCAAGCGGACGCCGCGGACCACGACATCGACGGCTTCTTCGAGCCGGGTCCGGAGCAGAGGAAAGAAGAGCAGTTCCATCCGGGATTGTCGGGCCAGGTCGGGCAGGTAGATGCTGACGCGAGGGGCGACGATGGTGGCGCGGGTGGCGATCTCGCCGCAACCGATTCCACGGAGGGAACGGCGGAGCACTTCGGTGAGTTGGTCGGTGGTGATGGTTTGTCCATCGAACTCGGTTTCGAGGTAGTAACCGATGGCTTTGGCCACATCCGCCGACCATTTCCAATCGCGGGCCCCCGCGTTCTCGGCGGAGGCGGCCAACGATTCCGCGAGCCAGCCGACCGAGAGGGGCACGGTGCGGCGGTTTTGCCATTGAACCAGGGGAAGACGTTGAGATGGGGCAATCATGGTTTGGTGGCCAGGTGGAGGTTGTGGACTTCGTGGACAAATTCGTTGATGTCTTTGAAGTTGCGATAGACCGAGGCGAAGCGGACATAGGCCACTTCATCGATTTTCCTCAAGCCGACCATGATGCCTTCGCCGATTTCCTTGGCCGGGATTTCTTTGTTGAACCGCTTTTCCAATTCTTCGACCAGGCTGTCGGCCAGTTTTTCGATGGCGTCGGGCGAGACGGGCCGCTTTTCGCAGGCACGATAGATTCCGGCGATCATTTTTTTGCGGTCAAAGGTTTCGTAGCGACCATCACGCTTCACCACTCGGAGATCTTCGCGCTCAATTTCTTCGTAGGTGGTGAAGCGGTAACCGCATCCCGGCGCCAGGCACTCGCGGCGACGTCGGATCACCGCGCCGTCTTTCCAAGCGCGGGAGTCGATGACTTTATCCTCCATTCCCCCACATTTTGGGCAGCGCATACAACATGTTGTGTCCCTCTTAAGAAACACACCCTTCTTAATGGGTCAAGTGGTTTCGACCCTTAGGTCGGGCGTCCGACGGTGGGATCGGGGGATTGGGGCGGCGGAGGCTGGGCACCCTTCAGGGGGCGAGCAGAAGGGTGAGGATGCGGCCGTAGGCGGCGGTGCCGGCGGCCAGGTCGTCTAAGGCGAGAAACTCGTCAACGGTGTGGGCCTGGGCGATGGAACCGGGGCCGAAGGCGACGGAGGGGATGCCCCGTTGAGCGAAGATGGTGGCGTCGCAACACCAGGGAACGGAGCTGAGCCCGCGTGTGGCCGGGAGAATGCGTCGGATCCAGGGGTGGTCGGGGTCGGCTTCCAAGGCCGGGACTCCCGGAGTGAGGGTGACGGTGAGGTGGGGCGAGAGGGATCGGGCGACTTGGCGAAGGAGTTGGGTGGCTTGGTGAGCGGAGAGGGCCGGGACCAGGCGGACGTCGAGATCGAGTTCGGCGGAGGCGGGGACGATGTTGACTTTGGTGCCGCCGCGAAGCAGGCCGGGGCTGATGGTGGCGTGGCCGAGGGAGGGGTGACGAAATTCAGCCAGGGCGGCTTCGATGCGGGGCAGGCCGAATTGGATAAATTCGGAGAGGATGCGGATGGCGTTGCGGCCGTGGGAGGGATTGGAGGCGTGGGCCGATTTGCCGGCGGCGCGGACGGTGAACCAGGCGGTGCCTTTGTGGGCGTGGACGAGCTTGAGTCCGGTCGGTTCGCCGATGATGGCGAGGTTGAACTTGGGACAGGTGCGGGCGTAGTGGACCGCGCCCTGGTTGCGGGCTTCTTCCCCCATAAGACCGGCGAAGGTGATTTCGACGGTGCCGTTCCGGTAGGCTTTCTTGAGGACTTGGGCGATGGCGGTGAGCATCGCGGCGATGGAACCTTTGGTATCGGTGGCTCCGCGCCCGTAGAGTTTGCCCTGGCGGACGACGGGGCTGAACGGGGGCACGGTCATGCCCCCGACGCTGACGGTGTCGGTGTGGGGCGCCAGGAGGATGCGGGCTCGGGGACGCCGTTTGAGGGGAAAGACGGCGATCAGGTTGGGACGGTCTTTCTGGACGGGCTGGAGTTCACAATCGGCACCGAGTTTGCGCAGATGTTTGGCAAGGAAGGTGGCGATCTCTTTTTCACCGGTCCGGTCGGTGCCGGGAAGACCGTCGGGGTTGACACTGGGAATGGCAATCAATTCGGCCAATAACCGGGCATCATCAGAGAGTCGCGGCAACGCCATGCGGGAATCTGGACGGGGGGTGCCCGGAGTGTCACGGAAAAAGGGCCAAGATTCGGTTTAGGGTGGCGAAGCCGATGGAACGAGGCACAATGGTGAGCGTGAAGGAAGCAAAGAATGTGTTGGGCGGACCTTTGGCCCCGTGCAGTCACCGCCCGTTGACCGGTTTTTTCCGGGATGGTTGTTGTCACACCGGGCCGGAAGATCACGGGAGCCACACGGTGTGCTCGGTGATGACGGCAGAGTTTCTTGAGTTCAGTCGGATTCGGGGCAATGACCTGAGCACGCCCCGGCCCGAGTATCGTTTCCCTGGATTGAAACCGGGCGATCGGTGGTGCTTGTGTGCGGGGCGATGGCGGGAGGCTTGGGAGGCCGGCGTGGCTCCGGAGGTGATCCTCGAAGCGACCCATGAGCGGGCCTTGGAGTTGATTCCGCGCTCGGTGCTGGAAGAACATGCCGTGATGGCTGACTTGCCCTGAGTTGCCAGGGGCTTCTTGGGAAACGGTCGGGTCGGCGCGGTTGAGCGCGACGGAATGAGATGACTTAGGCCGCGACCAGTTCTTGGGTGGGTGCGGCGGCTTGGGAACGCATCCAGGCGATGGCTTCGGTTCCATCGAGGGTCGGTCCGTGGGGGAGGTGGACGCGGGCGCGACCGAGCACCTCGCGTCGATCGAAGGCCGGGAGGTCATCGAGGCGCTGGAGGTCCCAGAGGGAAAGAAACCGGTAGGTTCCTGGGGGAGCGGAGCGGGCGATGGTTCGGGCCAGGCGCCGGAGCCGATCGTCGGTGGTATCGAAGACGACGAGGATCTGGGGGCGAGCAGCGCGGAACTCTCCAATCATGAATTTCAGAATATCCTGAAAGTTCCGGAGACGCAAGCAGCTTTTCTTCCCCGTCATCCCCCTCTAACCTTTCCCTTTCCCTCACCATGGCCGTCCGTCTCTTCGATTCCCTCTCCCGCCAGCTTCTCCCGCTCTCCCCGTTCCGGCCCGGACCCTTCCGGATGTATTGCTGCGGCCCCACGGTCTATGGTCCCGCCCATATCGGAAACTTCCGCACGTTTATCGTTCAGGATGTCTTGCGGCGAACTCTGGAGGTGACCGGAACTCCGGTGCGTCATGTGCGGAACATCACCGATGTCGATGACAAGACCATCCGCCAAAGTGTGGCTGAAGGTCGAACCTTGGCCGAGTTCACCGCCGCCTGGACCGAGCGGTTTCACCAAGACGGCGCTGCTCTCGGGTTGCTGCCGCCCACGGTGGAGCCCGGTGCGGTGGGCCATCTCCCGCAGCAGATCGCCATGATCGAAAAGCTGGTCGCTTCAGGCCATGCTTATGTTTCCCGGACCGGGTCGGTCTATTTCAAGGTGGCTTCGTTTCCCGCCTACGGGAAGTTGTCGCGGTTGGCGGAGCGGCAGGTGCAGGAGGGAGCGTCCGGAGCCGCCAGTGTGGTGGAGGCGGAGGATCGGGACGAATACGAGCGGGAGACCGCAGCCGACTTTGCGTTGTGGAAAGCGCGCAAGCCGGAGGACGGCCCCAATTTTTGGGAGAGTCCCTGGGGACCAGGCCGCCCGGGTTGGCATATCGAATGCAGCGCGATGGCGACGGAGTATCTGGGCACGGAGATTGATCTGCATTCGGGAGGAATCGATCTGATTTTTCCGCATCATGAGAATGAGATCGCCCAGAGCGAATGTGCCACGGGCGAGACGTTTGTTCGGCATTGGTTTCACGTGGCCCATTTGACGGTGGATCGTCAGAAGATGAGCAAAAGCCTCGGCAACCTTTACACCTTGGACGATGTGGTGGCGCGGGGTTTCCAGCCGCAGGAGCTCCGCTATGTTTTGCTCTCGGGGCATTATCGGAAGCCGCTCAATTTTACCTGGGACTCGTTGGCGGCGGCGCGGAGTGCCTTGGGGCAAATTCGTGCGGTGGCTCACCGGCTGGCGGCGCAGCCCCGGGGAGAGCCGGTGACCGACTGGGGCCGATTGGAAGGGGCCAAGGCCGCGCTGGAGGATGACTTGAATACACCGAAAGCGTTGGGGGAAATGTTCACGGTGTTGGGCCAGCTCGATGGGGAGGACCGGCCGGGTCTGGAGGCGTTGCTCTATGCGCTGGGGGTCGATCCGGGTGAAGAGGCCACGTCGACGGTGGCGGTGCCGACGGAGATCGAGGAGCTGGCGGAGGCGCGGCAGCGGGCTCGGGAGGCCAAGAACTGGGCCGAGTCGGACCGGCTGCGGGACGAGTTGTTGGCCCGAGGTTGGCGGGTGCTGGATGGCAAGGGAAGCTACACGTTGGAGCCTCGGTCACGCTGAGGTTAGTTGGCGGTGAGGAGCGGGCGTGAGGTCTCGCCTCCGGTGAGGCCGAGGGGGAGACCATTGGGGCTGTCGGCCAGATAGAATCCCGCCGCCATTTGTTGGGGGAGGAGGATCATGGCCAGGGCGTCTTTCCAGTTACCATCGACCCAGTAGGGTTGGCCGAGGAACTCGCCGCCTTGACCGAATTCGGCGTAGAACCAGGTGTAGTTGTCGTGGCCTTCGGAGAACCCGCCTTGTTGAGCGACCACGAGGGCCCGTTTTTCTCCGGGGATCTCCTCCAGTTGACAGATGAGGCACCCGCCGTCTTGGAGATCCCAGCGGATATCCCAGAACAGGGTGGCGTCGGTCTGCCAATGGGTGCCGTAGCGGTGGATGACCAGGGCCAGGGCCCGGGCAAATCGGTTCCATTCCTCGACGGTCCAGGAGGGCGGTTGAAGGATTTGGCGGGCGCGTTCGACCCGGATGCGCCATTCCTGGAACAGACGTTTAAGTTCGACGACACTCATCGGAGGCGGCGGGCCGGGGTTTCGTTCATGGAGAGGAGCTGCTCCTGGCGGAGGAGTTCTTGACGGTATTCCACGAGGCGGCGTTCCAGACGGGCATTGGCCGAGGTGAGGAGGGAGATCGATTGGGTGGTCTGGGACCGGTATTGGTCGAATTGGCCTTGGAGCGTGGTCAGGCGCAGGCTGGTCTCCTGTTGGAGCTCGGCCAGTTCGCGGTTGCGGGCGGCCAGACGTCCTTCGAGTTCGGCGAAGCGCTCCAGGGTGTTGGTTTCGAGGAGGGCGATGGTGGCGCTCTGATTCATGAGTTGTTTGTAGAGCACGTAACCGCCGAGGCCGGCCAGGCTGGCGACGAGGATGATGGCGCAGACAAAAGAGATGGCCACGCCGTTGAGGATGTGACTCATGGCGTGCTGCTCCCGGCTTTGCCGTTCAATGGTCTTTTTGACGTTGAGGGGTGCGGGTGGGGTGGGGTTCATGGAGGGTTTTTGGGCTGAGGGTTCGGCGTGGACAGTTTGGACAACAGGGGTGGGGTCGGCGGATGGTGTGGCGTTGGAGGACGGCTCGGGTGGAGGGGAAACGGGCGGCGGGTCGTGAGGCGGAGATGCGGAATGGGTCTGACGGGTGCCGGAGCGGAAGGTGGGTGGAAGGGAACGGTCGGGCTGGGGGGCGGTGGGGGACTGAGCGGCGCGGGCGGCTTTGGAAGCACGGGCGGGGGCGAGGCCGAGGTCGAACTCAAGGGTCCGGGATTTGGGGGCGCGACGGGTTTTGCGTGGGGGGACAGGACTGTGGGGAAAACCGGGATCAACCTTTGACACGTCGATCAGTGTATGATAATCCGATTATCTGACAATCATATTTTTCGACGAATTTCCGCCCTTCCGCCCTCAACGCAATTCCTGATCGAGCTCTCCATCGCATGGCCGCCCAAACCCTCTCCCTGACCGAAGCCGCTCGGAACTTTTCCGATTGCATCAACCGCGTGGCCTACCGGGGCGAATCCTTCCTGCTGGTGCGGGGACGACGGGCGGTGGCGGAAATTCGCCCGGCTCCCGCCGGACGTCGCCTGGCGGATCTCCCGGCGGTCTTCGCCAGCCTGCCCCCATTGCCGGAGGCCGAGGCGGTA
>JBDNCR010000270.1:0-3592 GCA_046719555.1 Verrucomicrobiia bacterium
CGAGCAACAGTGCGACCAAGGCGACCAGACGTGGCATAGGAGGCATTTACGGATTTATGAGTAAAAAGGCAACGTCAAAATTATCAAACACTTAGATCAATTCAGCAAGGGTCAAACTGCATGGCCGCCCCGCTTTTTTGTTGCCAAGCCAACCTCACCCCATCGGCCCCACCTGGAATTTCCACAAATTTCATGAACGTCTCCGGACCCCGCTCCGCCCGTCCGGATCCATCGGCACCCTACTGATTGGTCAGCAACACAAACGCACAGACCAGCAGCCCGGCCAAAATTGGAATCACAATGCCAAGAAAACTCTCAATCGGTTTATACTCACGGGGTTCTTGAGCCATCTTTTGGAGCTAACCACGCCCTGCCGGCTTTTGGCAACCGCAAATCCGCCAGACCCCAATCAACCCAAAGCCAGCACCTCAGCCAACACCTGGTCGGGTGTCACCTGACCCAACAACGTGCCGCCCCTTTCGGCCAAATCCTCGCGGCGGATTGGCCACCTCCCTTCCCTCCCCACCACTCGAACCCGTTGACCCTCCGGCGCAAACCAACACCGTCTCATCTCGCCGAAGACCACCACCACCCTTCGGCCCATCGACGACGCCAAATGGGCCGGGAACGAATCCAAACCCACCATCCCATGCGCCTGCCGAACCGCCTTCACCAAGTCACCCACCGTCTGACAATCGACGCTGGCACCTCTCCACGACAACCGGGGCACCCCCGGCCCGGCAACCACTCGCGTCGGTATTCCGGCCCGTTCCATCCGCTCCAACAACGTGAGCCACGCCGATTCCGACCACAATTTCCAAGAGGCTCCAGCTCCTGGATGCACCAGCCATTCTCGACTCTGCTCACACCTCCCCGCCCAATCTTCCGGCAACCGCGCCTCCACTCCCAAACAACCTGCCACCTGTCGCCAATCCTCCGCGTGATGCTGGCCATGGGCTTTCCTCATCAATCGATCCGTCAACAACGGCCCCAGCCAACACGACAGCCCCCAATCCACAAACCGGACCACCTCGTGGTGGGGCGCAAGCAGCGCCGCCTCTCGTGCAAACAAATTCACCGGCTCTGGCGGAAACCCAATGCGGCGGCGGAACCCCGCCTGCACCATCCACGCATGAACCCTTGGATCGGCCCATCCACACACGGCGATCTCAGATCCCCACCGTTCCCGGGCCTGCGCTAAAGCCCGGGCACACCCTCGCCGGGGAAGCTCCAGGCAATCCGCCTCGGCCAACACCAACCTAAACACCTCGATCGTGCCGGGCGGAGCCGCGACCGTCACTCGCCATCCGGCCTCCCGGGCCCCAATGACGAAGGGCAACGCCATCACCGCATCCCCCATCCGATGCGTCTCCACCACCGTCACCCCCTGGCTCATCCATGCCTCCCGGCGGGGCGACCGCGAACGGCCCCGTTCCAGAAACACCCAGCGGCCTCAACCCACCGCGGCCAAGCCCAACCATGCGTGTGGAAATAGCGTCGATAATTCCCCGGCACATACCGCCAAAGATGACGCGACTGTGACGGGCAATGGAACGCCAAGTAGGTCAAATTCTGCAGCAGCGCACGGAACTTCCGCGCCGCCCATGCCTCACTATTGGACGTCTCCGCGACACCGGGTGGCGGCAGATGCGGAACCAGCACATCGGTGACAAAACAGAGGCCCGGTCCGTTGGCCATCCGCATCGAATACTCCAAATCTTCACCCAACATCCAGAAATCCTCCCGATGCAACCCCACGTCCTGCGCCGCCTTCGTCCGCACCAGTTGACAAGCTCCCGTCGCCCAACACGCCGCATGCGGCCCTCGCCCCAACCTCGCCTCCACCTCTTCCGGCACATCGGTTTGCCGAAACACCCGGCGCAACCTCGGCTCGGCCGGTTCTGGAAACGCCCAAACCTTTCCACGCTCATCGATCAACAACGGCACACTCATGCCACCCCCGGTTTGGTCGAGTGCCTCCCGCAAGCGGCCTAACGCCGTTGGAGGTGGCACCACATCATCATCGAGGATCCACCAATACGCGGCATGGGGAAACTGCTCCAAAGCTGCCAACTCAGCGGCGTGCAAGCCAGCCCCACACCCTTGGTTCTCCGGCAGCGCGAGATAAACCTGGGGCCAGGCGGCCGAATCCACCACCTCCCGGCACGCCGGATCGGCCCCATTATCGGCCACCACCATTCCGGTCACCCTCACCTCAGAAGCCTCCAAGGCCTTCAGCAACCGGCTCAGCTCCCGGTTGCGCCGATAGGTCGCCACCAACACCACCACCCCCGCTTCAGCATCCATGCACCCACCCTACCGCGTCCCCGCCCCCCCCGGCAACCTACTCCCATCTACCGCAAGTCTCAGGTCAACAAACGACCTCGGCGGTCAAGCTCTCGATCGAGGACCTCGTTCCTGACGGTCATCCCTTGGGGAATCCGACTTCCCCGCATGACCAACTCTTGTCAGGATCGTGCCCTTCATGAAAGTTCTCGTCTTCGCTCACACGCCTCCACCACATCACGGCCAAGCCAGGATGGTGGAACTCATGCTTGAGGCCCTGGGAGACCGAACCGCCCACCGAACAGACCAGTCCTCGGAAATTCGTTGCCTCCATGTCAACTGTCGATTCTCCGATTCTATCGACCAAGTCAGCCGGATTCAGGTGGGAAAAATTTTTCGTCTCTTTTGGTATATCTTGCAAGCTTTGGCGATCCGGGTGAGCCAAGGCCCCATCGTTCTTTATTACATTCCCGCCCCGGCGAAACGGGGCGCGATCCTTCGCGACTGGGCCATTCTCGCCTGTCTCAGGCCCTGGTTCCGGACCATCGTTTTCCATTGGCATGCCGCTGGGCTTGGCTACTGGGCCACCGGCACTCCGGAGTTTCCCCTCGGTCCAGATCAACCCCCTCTCATTCCCCCCCGCCTCTTCGGTCTCGTCGAACCCTTAGCCCGCGCGTTGACCCGATTTCTAATGGGAGGCGCGGCGCGTTCAATCGTTCTGACCGATTACCAGCGGAACGAAGCCAAACTTTTAAAACCCAGGGACACCACCGTCGTTCCCAATGGTATTCCCGATCCCTGTCCCGATTTCCAAGAAACCGTTCTGCCTCAACGTTTAGCTCGCTTGGCGGCCCGTCGCGCCGCACTTGCCGGGTCGTCATCTATTCCGTCCAACGTTCTAGTGTTTCGATGTCTCTTCCTTGCGCTCTGCACGAGGGAAAAGGGGTTGTTCACTTCTATGGATGCAGTCGCTCGAGCGAACGCCTCGTTGCAGGATCAATCGCTTCCCATTCGCTTTCACCTTACCGTCGCAGGAGCCTTGGTCAGCCATTCCGAGCAAGAAGAGTTTGAGCACCGTCTTCGTCAGCCCGACCTCGAATTGCCATCGGGTCCCGGAGTGAACTCATTACAGTCTGCTCGCGCCGTGACTTACGTGGGCTTCATCAGCGGAGCGGAAAAAGATCGCCTCCTCCGGGAATCTGACTGTCTCCTCTTTCCCACGGCCTTTCCCAACGAGGTTCAACCTGTCTCGATCATTGAAGCCCTGGCCTACGGACTGCCCACTTTGGTCACGGCCTGGCGGGGC